>JAATFW010000144.1 GCA_015654985.1 Sphingobacteriales bacterium
CTTCATAATAATTTTTACGGCAATCTAGAAAAACTTAACACTTACCACTCGCTGATCGATGATCTGACCATCGTGGATACCTCGGAAATCAATCATCGTATCTTACTTAAGACCGTCTTGCAGCATGTCGAGTTTCATGTTGAACGGGATAACTTACCGGCCTGGTTTACAGATCACCTGCCTGCCATTGTACAATTGTTTCTGTAGCAGGCTAATCTCTAAAGGAGATATTGATTTTTTAAAATGCCTGTTTTTGTATATATTTCATCTATAAAACTGTTCTTCATAAAAGGAAGATGAGAGACCTATTAAAACTGCGTAAGTATTTATGAACGCCTTGAAAACAGATTATATGGTGAATAAATTGCTTTATATGCCGCTTTCCATAAAATGGCATATAAAAAATTTTATCTAAGTTTGGCACATGGATTTTATAATACGAGGGGCCCTGCAGGCTGTAAAGGCTTTATATAATACAGAACTTAATGAATCTGATATAAATCTCCAGGAAACACGTAAGGAATTTGAAGGAGAGGCAACTATTGTAACATTTCCCCTTACCCGCTACTCGAAGAAATCACCCGAACAGACCGGGAATGAGATAGGGGAATATATTAAGGAAAACTTCGATCAAGTTGGCGGCTTTAACGTAATTAAGGGTTTTCTGAACCTGTCGTTTACAGATTCGTATTTACTCAGCACATTCAGAAACGAAATACAGAATGAGCAATTTGGCATCTTCCCTTCTGTGGGGAAAAAGGTAATGGTTGAATATTCGTCGCCTAATACCAACAAGCCCCTTCATTTGGGGCATATCCGCAATAACCTCCTTGGATATTCCGTATCAGAAATCCTTGCAGCTTCGGGGTATGATGTGGTTAAAGCTAACCTGGTGAACGACCGGGGGATCCATATCTGTAAATCAATGCTCGCCTGGCAGAAGTTCGGGAAAGGAGAAACACCTGAAAGCAGCGGCTTAAAGGGGGATCACCTGGTAGGGAAATATTATGTAATCTTCGATAAAGAATACAAGAAGCAGATTGAAGAACTAAAAGCGTCGGGAGAAACAGAGGAAGATGCCAAAAAGAATGCTCCTCTTATAAAGGAGGCGCAGCAAATGCTTCAGAAGTGGGAAGCCGGGGATGAGGAGGTAATTAACCTTTGGAAGACGATGAACGGCTGGGTTTATGCGGGTTTTGATATTACCTATAATAAGCTGGGAGTAAGTTTTGATAAATACTATTACGAATCGAATACCTACTTACTGGGCAAGGATATTATTGATGAAGGACTTGCAAAGGGCGTTTTCGTTAAAAAAGATGACAATTCAGTGTGGATCGATCTAACGGCAGACGGACTTGATGAGAAGCTGGTTCTTCGCGGAGACGGCACTTCGGTTTACATCACACAGGACCTGGGGACAGCCCAGCTAAAGTATAACGACTTTAAGATGGACCAGTCTATTTATGTGGTGGGCAATGAGCAGGACTATCATTTTAAAGTACTGTTCCTCATCCTTGATAAACTGGGTAAAGCATGGGCAAAAGGGATGTATCATTTGTCATACGGAATGGTGGATCTTCCTTCAGGTAAAATGAAGTCGCGTGAAGGGACTGTAGTAGATGCCGACGACCTGATTGAGGAAATGGTTGATACGGCGCGTAAACGAACTGAAGAACTTGGAAAAGTAGAAGGCTTTTCTGAAGAAGAAAAGAAAAATCTGTACAGGATGATCGGATTGGGTGCATTGAAGTACTTCCTGTTAAAGGTTGAGCCCAAAAAGCGCCTGCTCTTTGATCCTAATGAATCAATAGATTTCCAGGGCAATACAGGCCCTTTTATTCAGTATACCCATGCCCGTATTTGTTCTGTAATTTCAAAAGGAGGGGAAACAGATCACAGCTTTGATAAAATCCAGGACCTTTCTGCAACAGAGCGCGAGCTGATACTGGCACTGAGCAGGTATCCGGCAACAGTTGAGGCTGCGGCAAAAGAGTACAGTCCGGCACAGATTGCAAATTATTCATATGACCTTGCTAAACTTTATAATAAGTTTTATCATGAAGAACCTATCCTGAAGGCTGAAGACGAAGATGTGAGGAATTTCAGGTTGTCGTTATCCGCTTCTACAGCTACAGTAATCAGAAAAAGCATGAACCTGCTGGGGATTGAAGTGCCTGAGAGGATGTAGGGTTTAGGTTGAAAGTTGTGGTTATGGGTTATGGGTTATGGGTTATGGGTTATGGGTTATGGGTTATGAGTGATGAGTGATGAGTGATGGGTTATGGGTTATGGGTTATGAGTTATGGGTTATGAGTGATGAGTGATGGGTTATGGGTTATGAGTTATGGGTTATGAGTGATGCTTATGCAGGGGGAAATCAGTTGAATGCGGGGTAGTCTGAAAACGTGACATTAGTCTGTAAAACACTCTGCTCTGAAAGCAGGTTTATTTAAATAAATAAGTTATTTAAGCGGGCATTGTTAAATATGAATAAATATTGGTTTTTTAAACAAAAGGTTCGGGAATAACCCATAACCCATAACTCATAACCCATAATTCATAATTCATAATTCAATTCATGATATGAAACAGCTATTTTTAATATGTCATGATACTCAAACCGCAGTAAAGGCCGGCAGTGGTGAAGGCGGCATTCCATGTATCGAGGCAGGGCGGATAGCAGCTTTAAATGCCTTCCTGACAATGAATCATCATAAAAATATCCTTTCGGTATGGGACGATGATGATGAGTTTGAAGAGATCCTGGACTCTTATACTTTCATAACTGTTGACGATGCCAACAAGAGCATATATAACAAAGAGCCGATGGATGAAATAGAGAAGGGCAATTCGTGAGGATTACATCGGAACTGCCCTTCCGTGCATTTACCCTTTAATAATTTCAGACCATGCAGAAGCCATCAGCCTGGCACCTGCAATACTGGGATGAACTCCGTCGGGCGTCCAATAAGAAGCAGGAGCAGATTCCACAGCTTTGTCGTATATGGTTTGGTACGGAATAAAAGTTGCATGAAAAGCATCCGCAAGATCACGGGCAACATAACGATATTCGTGGAAAGCGGGGAACCAGCTCTTGTTAACTGCAGTTCCTAAAAGAGCATACGGTTCGCCGATAACAAGCTTAACATCCGGCAGCTTTTCCTTTGTTTTCTCAAGTAAAGCTTTGTAATCATCACGATAAGTCTTTATGGTCCCGCTATAGCTCCCGTTTTTCATGTGCCAGTAGTCGTTAACGCCTACCAGTATACTTAATACATTCGGTTTCAGATCCAGGGCTTCAGCATTCCATCTTTCCGCAAGCTGATAAACTTTATTCCCGCTTACCCCCTTATTGTAAATCTTAAGGTCTTTTTCCGGAAAGTTGTTCAGGAGATCTGCGGCAGCAAGGAACGGATAACCAGAACCTAACGCTTTAGAATTATTTGCGGCCGTATCTGTCCGGCTCCTTCCTGCGTCCGTTATAGAATCACCCTGGAACAGAATAATATCGCCTTTATTTAATGAGAATTTTTTTACTTTATCTTCAGCAAAGGCTGACAGAACAATGCTTGGAAGGCCCAGTGACAGGAGTCCTCCAACAGCAGCTTTTTTTATAAAGCTCCTTCTTTCGGCTTCGTTAGTTTTCATAGCGAAAGATAAGAAAGCTGATTGTAAAAAGCCAGTTTAACAGCCTGAAAATTTTGTAGTCGGGGAAACATTCGTGAAAATATAACAGCCGGAAGGGTTATAAGCTCTGCTGCTGGTGATTACCAACTCTTTTATACAGTGCCATATTTGTCACGGAAGATAAATTACGCGTGGAGCAGGAGGGTTATGACAGTGCTGGAGGGCCTGGAACCCCTTTTTAAATTTCTGAAAATTACAAAACTGCGACAAAACAATTTAAGGCACGCTGTAAATTTGCAGTGATAAGGTTTAGGTGCCCTGCTTGCGCTCATCGCAACGGGGCTTTTTGTTTTCCAGGCCTCAGAGAGCAGATAGGCAGAATACCCGGGGCACATTAAGGATACGATACCATTTCAGGATTAGTTGCATAAACGTGATAACCATGATGTGGTATTTCTCCGCGAAAAGACAAGGGCATGTCAGGAGGAATGTCAGCGAACGAAAATTATTCAGAAGAGGTTCGATTTCTTTACTTATTATAAACAATTCTTTTATAGATTTTAGATTAACTTTAACGGAAGGTTTTTGCATTTACGGTATAAAATGAAATAAAAGATGCCGGGGCTTTAGGAAAAACAATGCTCTTTATCGTAAATAACAATTGAACTGTCTGTCTGTTAGAGTAAAGAGTAAAAGATTGGCAGCTTTATTATCAAAAAAACACTTTTATAAATGAATATAGGAATAGCAGCCGATCACGGCGGCTTTGAATTAAAAAAAGTGATCCTTTCTTATCTCAGCTCGCTGGGGTATAAGGTGAAGGACTTTGGAGCGTATGAACTTGACACGGCTGATGATTATCCGGATTACGTAGTTCCGCTGGCGCGGGCCATCGCTGCCGGAGAAGTGGAGCGGGGAATTGCCGTTTGTGGAAGCGGGGTGGGAGCCTCTGTAGCGGCAAATAAGGTCGCGGGAGTACGTGCCGCATTAATAAATGATCATTTCTCTGCGCACCAGGGTGTGGAGGATGACGACCTGAACCTGATGTGCCTGGGTGGCCGCGTAGCCGGAAACCTTATTGCACAGGAATTTGTAAAAACATTTCTTGATGCCCGGTTTACGGGAGAGGAACGGCACAGGCGACGTCTTAAAAAAGTAAAAGAACTCGAAAAATTTTAAAAACAGAACATCTGATGGAAAAAGATAATGCTTATTCATTTGGCATGATTGGCCTTGGAACAATGGGCCGCAGTTTGCTGCTTAACATGGCCGATCATGATTTTTCGGTAGCCGGATATGATAAGGATGCAGAGAAGGTTGCCCTGCTTGATAAAGAAGGTGAAAACAAGCCCGTGAAAGGTTTTAACTCGTTGCCTGCCTTTATTCAGAGCCTGCAGAAACCCCGTTCGGTAATGATGCTGGTTCCGGCTGGAAAAATAGTCGACAGCGTGATCGGTGATCTGATCCCCCTGCTGGATGAGGGCGACCTGATCATTGATGGCGGAAATTCGCACTTTACAGATACCAACCGCAGGGTTACAGAGCTCGAAGCAAAGAAGCTTCACTTTTTTGGTATGGGCGTTTCGGGCGGCGAAGAAGGTGCCAGAAGAGGCCCCAGTATGATGCCCGGCGGCGACAGGGAAGCTTACCGCCATGTTAAACATATTTTTGAGGCGATTGCAGCAAAAGTTAACGGTGAGCCCTGCGTAACGTATATCGGCCCCGGCGCTTCAGGCCATTTTGTAAAGATGGTGCATAACGGCATTGAATACGGCCTGATGCAACTGATCTCAGAAACATACGAAATTTTAAAGAAGGGCCTGAAGCTGGATAATGCTTCCATACAGCAGGTATTTGCGCAGTGGAATGAGGGCCGTCTGCAATCTTTTCTCGTGGAGATCACCCGTGATATTTTTCGTTTCAGGAAAGAGGGGGACGAACATTTGCTGGTAGACGAGATTAAAGACGAGGCCCGTGCGAAAGGAACGGGCAAATGGACTTCCCAGGTGGCGATGGACCTTGAACTGCCTGCTACGGTAATCGATACAGCGGTTTCCATGCGCGATCTTTCAAAGTATAAACAGCTAAGGGTAAAGCTCTCAGAATTATTTACCCCTGTGCAGCCCAACCTTTCTGAAACCGAAAGGGACAACTTTCTGGTATCGCTTGAACAAGCCTTCTATTTCTCCATGATCATTACTTATGCCCAGGGCATGCATCTGCTGGCAAAAGCTTCGGCAGATTACAACTATTCGCTCGACCTGGCAGGGATCGCCAGGATCTGGAGAGGAGGATGTATCATCCGCTCGGCTTTCCTGGAAAAGATCTATAAAGCATTTAACAAAGACACCGTGCCTGAACACCTGTTACTGGATGAAGACGTGCAGACCCTGATAACCGAAACCCTGCCCGGCATACGGAAGGTAGTTTCAGAATGTGTGCAGGCGGGTGTGGCAATTCCCGCCTTTGCTTCTTCTTTGAGTTATTTTGATACGATCAGAAGCGAAAAAATGCCTTCCAATCTTATCCAGGCTCAGCGTGATTATTTTGGGGCACATACTTACGAGCTGACGGGAAAAGAAGGTGTTTTTCATACAGAATGGGCCGAAGCCTGAACGGAGTATTTTAATTAGTTAAACATGAGACCGATCGAAAAAAAGCCTGCAGTGTTTGTGATCTTCGGGGGAACCGGTGATCTGAATTCCCGGAAAATAACTCCAGCCCTCTATAACCTGTTCCTGGAAGACTGGCTGCCCGGGAAGTTTTCTATTATTGGCACCGGGCGTACGGTGCTTACCGACGATGAGTACCGTACGAATATGCTGGAGGGCATTAACCGGTTCTCGAGGAGGGGGAAGGCCCTCGAAGAAAAGTGGGCCGGGTTTTCAAAAAACCTTTTTTACCAGGTTTCTGATGTCAACGACGCCGCAAGCTATGCTTCCTTTACAGATAAGATAACGGAGTTGGAGAATGAGTGGGGCGGGAAAGCCAACGTGATCGTAGCTCCGCAGCTTTTTCCGGTTATCGCCGCAAATATTTCAAAGAATGGTTTATGCGATGACATTACGAAAACGAGGATCGTTATTGAAAAACCTTTCGGGAACGACCTGGAGTCGGCCAAAGACCTTAATAAGCTGCTGACAGGCATCTTTGATGAGAAACAGATCTACCGGATAGACCACTACCTGGGGAAGGAAACGGTGCAGAATATTATGGCATTCCGCTTTGCCAATTCCATTTTTGAACCGTTATGGAACAGGAATTATATCGATCATGTGCAGATCTCCGTGACGGAACAACTGGGGGTGGGCGACCGCGGCGGTTATTACGATAGCTCCGGGGCGCTCAGGGATATGGTGCAGAACCATATTCTTCAGTTGTTATGTATCATAGCCATGGAGGTGCCTGTAAACTTCAGCGCGGATGAAATACGCGACCGGAAAGTGGATGTATTACATGCTATGCGCAAATTTGCGCCGAACGATATCAGGAAGGTGGCTGTCAGAGGGCAGTACAGCGGAGGATGGATTGAAGGGAAGGAGGTGCATGGCTACCGTGAGGAGATGCATGTTGCTCCTGATTCGAACACCGAAACGTTTGCTGCCGTTAAATTCTTTATCGATAACTGGCGCTGGGCCGGAGTGCCGTTCTACGTGCGTACCGGCAAATATATGCAGCGGGCGTCGTCGGTGATCAGTATCCAGTATAAGGATGTTCCGAATTCTATTTTCCCCTCAGAATCTTCTGAAAGCTGGCAGCAAAACCGGCTCGTGATCAGCATTCAGCCGGAAATGAGCATCCGCCTGCAGGTGCAGAGCAAGCGGCCGGGACTGGAAATGACCCTTAACCCCGTAGATATTGTTTTTGATTACAAGGGAACGTATGAGGCCGACAGTCCCGAAGCTTACGAAACCCTGCTGCTTGATGCCATTATAGGCGATCAGACCCTGTTTATGCGCGGTGATCAGGTGGAAGCGGCATGGGAGCTGGTGATGCCGATACTGAATGCATGGGAAAGCAAAAAGAGCCTCAGCTTCCCGAACTATTCTGCCGGCACCTGGGGGCCTGAAGTGGCCGAGGCATTAATTGCCCAGGACGGATATCACTGGTTCTCGCTGCCAGACAATCATAAAAAACCTGCATGATCAAAATCCTCACAAACAGGTATGAAAGTGCTTGGCAGGTTCTTTGTGGCCTTTAAAAAATAGACTCTCACAAAAAATAAGGGATCATGATCAGCATTTCTGAAACTACGGATGAGCTTCTGAACAAGGTGGCAGAATACTTCATCGCTGCGGCAGGCGAATCCATTGCGCATTCGGGCCGTTTTTCTGTGGCGCTTTCGGGCGGCTCGTCTCCCAAAAAGCTTTATGAGCTGCTGGCTTCCGGCCTTTTCAGGGAAAGGGTTGAATGGAGTAAGGTGTATTTCTTTTTCGGCGACGAACGGTATGTTCCTTTTGATGATCCTGCCAGCAATTTTTTGATGGCTAAAAAAGCGCTTTTTGAGCCTCTGGGTATTCCCGGCTGGCAGATCTTCCCCGTCGATACGGGCCTTCAGCCGAAGGAGGCGGCTTCTTTCTATATGGACCAGATCAACCTGTTTTTCGGGAAAGAAAGTCCAAGGTTTGACTTGGTATTGCTGGGATTGGGTGATAACTCGCATACGGCATCCCTGTTTCCGCATACGCCGGTTTTGCATAACAGGGATGTTGATGTAAAGGAAGTCTTTCTTCCGGATGAGCAGGTGTTCAGGATCACGTTTACTGCCCCCCTGATCAATATCGCCCGCCGAATTGCTTTCCTTGTATATGGTGCTGCAAAGGCAGAAGCAGTATTTAATGTGATACAGGGTACGGATGATTACGAAAACTTCCCTGCCCGGTTGGTCAGGCCGGAGAACGGCGAACTGTTTTGGTTTCTCGATAAAGAAGCTGCCGGTAAACTGCCGCCGGAGAGCTTGTAACGTTTGCCATGCTGCCGGTTTGTATTTCTTTTCATATAATTGCAATTTAAACTTTTATGGACTACAGTCTTTTTCTCAGCCATATTACCCGGCATATCGACCTTAACAAGGAGGAGGGAGATTATTTCACTTCGCTGCTGCATTACAAAAAACTGAAGAAAAAACAGTTTTTACTCGAAGAAGGAGAAGTGAATACAAAAAGTACTTTTGTAACTTCCGGCTGTCTCAGAAGTTATGTTATTGACAAGAATACAGTGGAACATGTTCTGCAGTTTGCTCCGGCGGGCTGGTGGATTGTAGACATGCGCAGCTATGTTACCGGATCTCCTGCAAGGCTTAATATCGATGCACTGGAGGAAAGTGAGATCTTCTATATCAATAAGCCTGATTTTGAGGACCTTTACCTCCGGATTCCCAAATTTGAACGCTTCAGCAGGATCCTGGGGCAGAATTCGCTGGCTGCCTACCAATACCGGCAAATCGATAATGTGGCGCTTTCTGCCATGGAACGTTACAGGCAGTTTTGCCAGTTGTATCCTTCGCTGATTAAAACACTGCCGCAGAAACAGGTGGCTTCGTATATAGGGGTAACTCCCGAGTTTCTGAGCAAAATGCTCAATACTACTCTCATTTAAAATGTATCTTTTACGAAATGCCTGCAGGCTGGAGACTGTTTTTCTTAATGTACCATAAGTATTTTTCTTAATCTGCTTTATTTGAAAGCCGTTGCCGGCATAGTAACTTTGATGTATGAAGAAGAAAATTGAACATATTCTTGCAGGCAGGGAAAAAAAGATCACTGAGGAAGAGACCATTCTTCAGCCTTTGCCCCACCAGGAGTTCAGGTTTGCCAACCCCCTGGTGGTACTTCATCATATGAGGCCGGAAACCATCACTCCGGGACAGAAGTTAAGGATCCATCCTCACCCTCACAGGGGCTTTTCGCCGGTTACGTTTATGCTGCAGGGAGAGGGATTTCACAGGGACAGTGCCGGGCACAGCGGAACCATTAAAGCAGGCGAAGTGCAGTGGATGTTTGCCGGTAAAGGGATTCTGCACAGTGAAGGACCCAGTGATGATCTGTTAAAGAACGGTGGTATACAGGAATTGATCCAGCTATGGGTAAATGTACCGGCGGCTGATAAATGGGATGAACCTTTCTACCAGATGGCCCGCAAAGAAGAGCAGCCACAGGTGCTGGTGCAGGAAGGGGTTGATCTTCGCCTGGCAAGCGGTTCGTACGATGGATTGACAGGGCCTTTAAAAAGCTTTACGCCGTTTATCTCTGTTGCAGGTACCATCGGGAAATGCAGGCAGGTACAGTTTACTGCAAATCCGGGATACTGGACGCTGATCTATGTGGCCGGTGGAAGTATCAGCATCAACCAGGAATCTGTAGGGAAATATCACCTGGTGGTTTTTGAAAAGGCGAACGATGAGATCCTGATCACCGCCGAAGAAGACAGCCGCATCCTGTTCCTTTCGGCAGAACCTCTTGATGAACCTGTTGCTGCAAAGGACAATTTTGTGATGAACACCACGGAAGAGGTTAACCAGGCCATAGAGGATTATAAAAACGGATGGTTTGGTGAACTTGCCGAATATTAATTTACATCCGAGCCATCTCTTATTTCTTCTGTTGCCGTTTTTATTATAGAGTCTCCTTCGGTAAGTTCTCCGAATATCTCTGTTTTATCATCTGCCTGACGGCCGGTCTTCACAGGTACCCACTTTGCTTTGTTGTTGATTACCTTGATTACAAAAATGCCCGTCGTTGAGTTGAGTACCGCTTTTGAAGGTACCACAAAGGTTGATGCATTTCCCGTCAGGGGAATGGTTACCTCGGCTATCATACCGGGCAGTAACTTTTTATCTGTGTTGATCACATCCATTTCTGTACGCTGAGACCGTAAGCGGGAATCGAGGGCGCCCGACAGGCGGGAAATGCGCGCTGTAAAATTCCGGCCGGGCAAGGCATTTACTGTAAAACTTACCGTGTTCTTGCTGCTCAGGGAGCCTGAGTAAGCTTCAGGAACACTCACCGCCAGACGCAGTTTCTTTTGCTCCTGCAAAGTAAAAACAGGAAGTTCTGATCCTTTACCCGAAGGGCCGACATACGCGCCCGCACTTACATTACGGGCACTGATGATACCGCTGAACGGCGCCCTTATCAGGAGGTAGTTTCTATTGTCTCCCACTTCGCGGTAAGCGGCTTTTGCTGCCTGCAGTTGTGCAAGATCAGACTTCTGCTTTGCGAAAGCCATGTCCAGATCATTCTGAGAAACAGTGCCCGGCGTTTTGCTGGTTTCAAGCAAACGTGAATAGGTAGCTTTGCTCGACAGGTAAACGGCTTCCTGCGAGTTCAATCGCGATTCGGCCCCCGCCAGTTGTGAGCTGAGCTCAGGCGCTTCCATAACAGCGAGTAGCTGTCCTGCTTTTACCTCATCTCCTATATCAACATACAGCTTTTTAATAAAGCTGTTTACTTTGGCATAAAGATCAACCTGCTGGTAGGCAACGAGCTCACCGGGGATCTGGAGTGAAGACGATAATTGTCCCTTTTGCAAAGAAAACGTCTCCTGTGCAACCGCTTTGTCTGACTGATCCTTGTTTGCTTCCCCGGCTTTGGGAGAACTGCAAGCCTGCAGTATCAAAGTTAAGGCGGCTACATGTAAAATAGCTGTTGTTAATGAGGGCTTATTCATCGTTAATTATGACAGAGTGTTAATGTTAATATAATGTTTGCTTTCTTCGTCTTCAGGGTCTAATGAAACACTTTGAGTGCTTGCTTTAGATTGTCCCCAGGCAAATACAAGCGGCAGAATAAACAAGGCTGCGAACGTAGAGGCTATCAGTCCGCCAACCACAGCCCGGCCCAGGGGTGACGACTGGTCGCCCGCTTCACCAAGTCCGCTTGCCATCGGGATCATACCCACTACCATGGCGAGGGCCGTCATCACGATAGGCCGCATACGCAGGGCGGCGGCTTCCTTAGCTGCAAGCAGGGCATTTCCGCTGTGCCTTCTGATCTGTTCGGCATTGGTAATCAATAGAACGGCGTTTGATATGGACACTCCCACAGACATGATCATGCCCATATACGATTGCAGGTTGAGGGTTGAACCC
>JAATFW010000060.1 GCA_015654985.1 Sphingobacteriales bacterium
CTGCCCCATTTCTTTTGGCTCTCCATCTAAATGTACCATCATATTATTGTCTGATAGTATACGTATATTTTTACCTTTTATTATTTCAAGGTATTTAGAATTATGAGAAGTTTTAGTGAACATCCTTAAAGCTACCACAGGAAAAAGGGATAACGGAAAAGGCTTTACGATACAAACGTCTATCAAACCATCGTCTAACAGGGCTTTTGGAGATATATACGCATTATTTCCATATTGCGGAGAATTAGCGATACTGATCATAAGAGCAGTCCTTTCATATAGTTTTCCGTCAATTTCTATCCGGTAAAGGCGCGGCACATAATGCAAAACCTCAGAAAAAGCAGTTTTAATATACCCTATAAACCCCCTGGAAGTCATTGCAGCAAATTTGTAACTGATGCTGGCATCAAAGCCAACTCCGGCCATATTAAAAAATTTCTGTCCGTTCAATAATGCCGTGTCAATAGCCCGGTATCTCATAGAATTAATTTGCTCAAGCGCCTTCCTTTTGTTAAGTGAGATATTCAGGGACAAAGCCAGCCCGTTCCCCGATCCGCACGGAACAATCCCCATCATGCTGCCGCTGTTTTCAGTTGCAGAAGCAACTTCATTAATAGTACCGTCACCGCCAACAGCTACAATGACCGGAATTCCTCTTTTTACCGCATCAGAAGCGATTTCAAATGCGTGTCCCGCATATTCTGTAAAAACAAAACCGGGTATAAACTTATCCTTATTTATATGCTTACCTGCAAAAACAGGAAAGTCGCTTTTATTCTTCCCTCCCGACACCGGATTTATTACAAAAAGTATATCCTTTTTCAATCAGCTAAATCTCAATTAATCTGGCCGCTAAATTAGATATAATTGAAGTATTTCAAACGATCTGCATTTATTTTAAGTAATACTTCCATCTCTCCAATGTTAATAAGAGCTGTTTTTATCCATTGCCTTCTGAATCTGGCAGTCATCTGCTTTTTTTCATTGCCGGTTGCCTGGGGATCAAAAAGCACCTTATTATCATAGACGCAGGCAAATGGATCCAGGACCGGAGAACCCAGAAGCAAACAAACCGCAATTTAATGTTAAAAGCGATTTCCCTATTTATAAAGACAATTGTATTTAAATTATATATGAAGTTTTACGCTGGCACAGATACATAAAAGCAGACACATAGAAATGGAGGCCGCTGCCTTAACTTCGCCCTTGTGTCATAATTGGGTTTCGAACCCGAAGTTCATTGTTGTTACAGCAGGGTCAACGGCCCGGTTAACAAAAATAATGCTTTTTGAGAAAAGGTCGTCTTGGTTTATGGCGGTTTAAAACCCATCGATCAGTTCAATGAGTTTATGATGTGCCTTTTTTCATGACGGCCTGGGAGAGCATTGGCCTTACAATTCGCACTCAGAGTGATAAAGGAAAGCAGGGCAAAACAGATGGGAATAAGATATGAAATAAGAAGTATTAAAATATCCATAGACTCTGTACTTTTGCTTACAGCAAACAGGGTATTGCCTTTTGGGTTTTCCCCGAAAAACAGGATCAATCTTATAGCCTTTCCCGGCACACATTCATTTCTCATAAAACATTTTAAGTTCTTATCCAGGGTGTCTGCCCGGGTCTCACCTGCTTCGTACCTGCTTCACCATGAAAGCCGGGAGAATGCCTGGTAACACCATAGTGAGTCCACATTAGCATAGATAAATGTGGACTCGCTATGGAATTACTGCACTTACACTGAAGAGTCATAGCGAATCAGGTACAAAGCAGGTATGAACCGGGAGGAGGAGCCGGGAAGGGCTGGATACGATATTAATAAAGGCGGGGATAAAAGAGCCGGGAAGCCGGCACAGCGTGGTAAATGTTCTGCTAAATTAGCTTTTTCAGAATAAAAAAGTAAATTTTTTATGCCGGTTGATACCGGCAGGCAGGACTGGAAGACCACCCTAAAACAAACGTAAAAGTTTATGTCATTTTATCAAGAATAAGGTTTATACCCTATTATTTTTTGCCTGCCGGTTTTTGTTTTACCGGACAACAATGATAAAAAATATAAAAAAATCCAGTACCTTCGCCCTGCAAAGTGGACTGATTTGCTATGCTCCTGTTAAGGGAACAAGATTGCAACCACGTAAAAAAAAGTGCTAATGCCTGCTTGGTTTTACATCTTCTGCAATCGGCCTGTTTCTCTCTGCTTTAGCATAACTTAATTTTTAATTTTTCAATTATGCCATATTTATTTACATCGGAATCAGTTTCTGAAGGGCACCCGGATAAAGTTGCCGACCAGATATCGGATGCTTTGATTGATAATTTCCTTGCATGGGATCCTGATTCTAAAGTAGCATGCGAAACACTGGTGACCACAGGCCAGGTTGTTTTAGCAGGTGAAGTAAAGTCAAATACTTATCTTGATGTACAGAAAATCACGAGAGACGTAATCAGAAAAATCGGTTATACGAAGTCTGAATACATGTTTGAGGCTAATTCCTGCGGTATTTTGTCAGCTATACACGAACAGTCTGCTGATATTAATCAGGGCGTCGACCGTAAAGAACGGCAGGAGCAGGGCGCCGGCGACCAGGGGATGATGTTTGGTTATGCTACCAGCGAAACAAGCAACTATATGCCGCTTGCTTTAGACCTTGCCCATAAAATTTTGATAGAACTGGCAGCGCTCCGCCGCGAGAATAAAGAAATTCCTTATCTGCGTCCTGATGCTAAATCACAGGTTACTATCGAGTACAGCGATGACCATCAGCCGGTGCGCATTGACGCCATCGTAGTTTCCACCCAGCACGATGATTTTGCTTCGGAAGAGGAGATGCAGAAAAAGATCAGGGAAGATATTATTAATATTCTGATCCCCCGGGTAAAGGCCCATATAGAACCCGAACTGCACCCCCTGTTTACAGAAGATATTAAATACCATATTAATCCAACCGGAAAGTTTGTCATCGGGGGCCCGCACGGAGATACCGGCTTAACCGGAAGAAAGATCATTGTAGATACTTACGGAGGCAAAGGCGCCCATGGCGGCGGCGCATTTTCCGGCAAAGACCCTTCTAAAGTAGACCGTTCTGCTGCTTATGCAACCCGCCATATCGCCAAGAATCTGGTAGCCGCAGGAGTTTGCAGCGAAATTCTGGTTCAGGTATCGTATGCCATAGGGGTAAAAGATCCGATGGGAATATATGTTGACACCTACGGTACTTCAAAAGTAAATTTAACAGATGGAGAGATCGCTCAAAAGATCAGCGAGATCTTCGATATGACCCCGTATGGAATTGAGACCCGGTTAAAACTGAGAAATCCAATTTATTCTGAAACTGCTGCTTACGGGCATATGGGCCGGGAACATAAAATTGTGATCAAAGAGTTTGAGGGAGCCGGCGGCGAAAAGAAGCAGGTTGAGGTTGAATTGTTTACCTGGGAAAAGCTTGATTATATTGAAAAGGTAAAAGCAGCTTTCGGCCTTTAAGGATTTTAGATTTTTATTAATATCAGCCTTCTGCATTCAAAAACAGAAGGCTTTTTTGTTTATTTGCAGCATGGCAAATGAAGAAGCTAATCCATGGAAAATAGTGTCGGATAAGGAGGTTTACGATAATCCGTGGATCAACGTAACCGAGTATCAGGTAATTAACCCCTCCGGAGGTAAGGGCATTTATGGCAAGGTGCATTTTAAGAACTACGCCCTTGGCATTCTGCCGCTGGATGAGCAATTAAATACCTGGCTGATCGGGCAATACCGTTTTCCGCTTAATCAATATAGCTGGGAAATTCCTGAAGGAGGAGGCCCTCTTGACGTATCTCCTCTTGAATCGGCTAAACGGGAGTTGCTGGAAGAAACCGGACTGATTGCAACGGAATGGATGGAAATCCAGAAGATCCATCTTTCGAACTCGGTAAGCGATGAGTTTGGAACGATCTACCTTGCAAGAAATTTAACAGAGGGAAAATCAGAACCAGAAGAGACAGAAGAACTTCAGGTAAAGAAATTACCCTTTGAAGAGGCCTATCAAATGGTTCTTTCGGGAAGGATAACAGATTCTCTCAGCGTTGCTGCTATTCTGAGAGTAAAACTATTGCTTTCCGAAGGAAAACTTTCTTCAACGGTCCATTAGTATTATCGTCCTTTAATAGTCCATTAGTCCAGGGGTGAGGACACAAGATTTTAATAAAATTCTTAAATTAGTACCCTCATATCAAATAAGCTTAAAGCGGTATCTCCGGGGTACCCGTAACATGAAATGAATAAACTCGCTGGTTATATTTTTTCTCCTCTTCATTACCTGGCCTTTGGCCTGTTCCTGGTTATTTTCCATCCTATACAGTGGCTAAGTTTGAAGCTTGGCGGATACAACGGACATAAACGATCCGTGGATATTTTAAATTACTTCCTGCTGGGCACTTATTATCTTATAGGAGGCAGGGTGAAGTTCAGCAATGAATATGATCTTCCCACTACCCGGCCGATCATTTTTATCGCAAATCATCAAAGCATGTATGATATTACTCCAATGATCTGGCATCTGAGGAAATATCATGTAAAGTTTATCTCCAAGATCGAGCTGACACGGGGAATTCCGAGCATTTCCTTTAATTTAAAATACGGGGGAGCCGCAAACATAGACAGAAAAGACCCCAAACAATCTATTACTGAAATATTGAAGCTTGCGAAAAGGATGCGTGAAAACAATTGGTCTGCTGCCATATTTCCAGAAGGAACACGATCCCGGGATGGAAAGATGAAACCTTTCGCACCGGGAGGTGTAAGCACCTTATTAAAAAAAGTTCCTGATGCACTGGTAGTTCCGGTTGCTATTAACGGTTCATGGAAATTGACCCGTTATGGGAATTTTCCATTAAGTTTTGGCGAAAGAATGAGATGGACGGTACTCCAGCCTATTGAACCGGCCGGAAGGCCTGCAGATGAAGTACTGAAAGAAACAGAAATGGCGATCAAGAGGGAGGTGGAGGGTTGAGGGTTGTGGGTTGTGGGTTGAGAGTTGAGAGTTGAAAGTTGAGGGTTAGGGTTTCCAGCGATTTTAAAAAATTGATTTAAAGGTATAACACATTTTTATAGCTGATAATCATTGAGTTGAGGATGTGTTTTACAGCTTGAAAGTAAAAGGGCTTATACACCCTCCCTCCCTCTTAAATATTCTTGTCTTCAATCTTTTTAAAGAAGTTATCCCGGTAGGTATCTCCGATCGGAATGATCTTTTCACCGATCTGGATCCGGCCCCTTTCGATGCTACCGATCTTATCGATGGCCACGATAAACGATTTGTGGACACGGGCAAAGCGGCCGAAAGGCAGCACCTCTTCAAGCTTCTTCATGTGCTGAAGCGTGATAATACGTTCTGTTGATGTAAAAATAGATACATAATCTTTTAATCCTTCTATATAGAGAATATCATCAATATAGATCTTCTGTATGCGGTATTCTGTTTTAACAAAAATAAAATCGGGAGCAGAGCCCGATGAAGGCCTTTCTGCCGGCGCAGGCGGCGCTGCCTGGTTTTGCTGGCCCTGTACCTTTGAAACTGCCTTATAAAAACGATCAAATGCAATAGGCTTCAGCAGATAATCTGCTACGTCGAGCTCATATCCGTCGAGGGCGTACTGCGAATAAGCGGTGGTCAATATCACATTACACTTGCCGTTAATGATCTTCAGGAACTGTATTCCTGTTAACTCAGGCATCTGCACATCAAGAAAGATCAGGTCGGCTGCGTTTTCCTGGGCCAGCGACAATGCTTCGAAAGCACTGGTTGTAGCTTTTACAAGTTCCAGAAAGGGTACTTTCGCAATATAATCGGTAAGGATATCGAGCGCCAATGGCTCATCATCAACAACAAGACAGCGTATCATTTTATAAATCTAATACTAATTTACAATTGTATAGTATCTTATCTTCACTGATATCAAGCTTATATTTTCCGGGATAAAGTAAATCCAACCGGCGTTTTACATTATTAAGGCCTATTCCGCTGGCGTCATCTTTGTTCTGGCTGCTTTTTTTATTTATTACAACAAAACCGAGTTTTCCGGTCTCTATCGTAATTATGATCCGGATAGGATGTTCAGGATCTGAAGCAATACCGTGTTTGAAGGCATTTTCTACAAAAGCAATAAGTACCAATGGAACTATGCTTTGCTGCATGTAGTCGCCCGAAATGGTCATAATAATATGGGCATCTCCCTTAAAACGCAGCTTCTGCAACTCAATGTAATTCTCCAGGTATCTTATTTCTTTTGAAAGTTCAACTTTCACTTCATTGCTTTCCTGGAGCATATAACGCATAATTTCTGATAACTTAAGGATCGCTTCGGGAGTCTTCTCAGACTGCTGGTAAGCCAGAGAGTAGATATTATTGAGCGAATTAAACAGGAAATGCGGGTTAATCTGTGATTTGAGGAATGCCACTTCAGCACTGAGCTTTTCGTTTTCAAGATTTTTCCTGACTTTTTCATTTATAAACCAATCTGCTGCAAACCTGGCAGCAGTACTGAGAAAAACAAAAAACATGCCTGTAAAAACCGATCCCAGATAATATTCTCCGAAGGATATAAGATAGGGAGGGTGAGAATTCCGGGTTAAAACCACATCGCTGAAGAAACTGGCCAGGCCGTACTTTACAAGTCCGGAAAATAAAATCAGAAACACAATACTAAGTGCACAGCCAAGGTATCGCCTGCTATTGAGGTATTCAGGCAGGATGTAAAGGTAGTTGATATAAAAAACAGCGATATTCAGTATCCCGAAATACACAAAGATCACTACAGATTCCATCAGGTTTCCGTTCCTGCTGCCTATAAATACAAAAAGCAACAGGATTGAAAGCCAAATGATCCCATGAAGGAAACCTGTTTTGATTTTATTCATCGGCCTAAATTAATTAAAGCTGCCGGGAGTTTACATAATGATTAGACCAACAGGCCGGTTTTATCTCTAAACTATGAAAACCAATTAAAGAACAAAGGCATAAAGACGCATCTTATGCCTTTGTTCTTTTGAATAAAAAGGGCTTTTTTAATTCCGGCCATCCATAAGCTCAAAACACTCTTTGGCGATTTCAAGCTCTTCATTGGTAGGGATGATCAGCACCCTGGTCTTTGAATCCGGGCCGCTTACATCGCGTAATTCACCCGAACGGACCGCGTTTTTCTCCTGGTCTATAGAAATACCCAGGAAATCCATATTGCTGCAAACAACTTCCCTTAACTTCTTGTCGTTTTCTCCTACGCCGGCGGTAAAGATGATAGCATCAAGTCCGTTTAACGCCGCAGCATAAGCGCCTATATATTTTTTAATACGGTAAGTATACATGTCGTAAGCCAGCTTAGCGTTTTCATCTCCTTCTTCAATAGCTTTAAGGATATCGCGCATATCGCTGTAACCTGTTAAACCCAGCATACCGCTGCGTTTATTAAATAAGGTATCAACCTGCCCGATATCGTACCCAAGCTGCGAAACCAGGTAAAAAACAACAGAAGGATCAATATCACCGCAACGGGTACCCATGATCAATCCGTCGAGGGGGCCAAGCCCCATGCTGGTATCTACGCATTTGCCTTCATTAACAGCCGCCATACTGCAGCCATTTCCGAGATGGATGGTAATAATTTTGGCATCGGGTTTTTTAAGATAAGCAAGAGCCTGCGCAGTAACATATTTATGGCTGGTTCCATGGAATCCATAAACACGAATTCCATTCTCGGTATAGTATTTTTCGGGGATCGCATACCTGTAAGCCTTAGCAGGCATGGTCTGATGGAAAGCGGTATCAAATACTACAACCTGGGTTGCCTTATTAAAGATCTTTTGAGATACAGTAATCCCCACATGATGTGCCAGGTTATGTAACGGGGCAAGAGCGGCAAGTTTTTTAATTTCCTCTTTTACTTCAGGAGTAACAATGGCGGTTGAAGAAAAGCTTTCACCTCCATGCACTATCCGGTGGCCTACCACTTGAATTTCGGCCGGGTCCTGGATCACACCTATTTCAGGGGCAGTCAGCAGTTTGCCAACTTCCTGCATACCCGCTTCATGATCAGGCAATTCAAGGGTCCGTTTAATGGTTTTTTCTTCTCCGCCGACGTACACCTTGTGTGTAATTGCCGACACTTCCAGACCAATTCGTTCCACAAGTCCGCTGCAGATAGGCGATGGCGACGGCCACTTAAAAAACTGGTACTTTATTGAACTGCTCCCGCAGTTGACTACAAAAATATTCATGCAA
>JAATFW010000093.1 GCA_015654985.1 Sphingobacteriales bacterium
AGATGTAAGGATATCTGAGGTTTTCTTGTAGTACAAGTCAGCTTCAGCACTCAGCCGGTTATTGAGAAATTTCGTCTCAAGACCTAAATTGTAACTTGCAAGCTTTTCCCATGACAGACCAAGATTCTGAATGGTTTGCTGGATGATGCCGTTAGACACCTGCTCATTAAACACATTATTCACCTTTTGGTATAAGGTCTGCCAATCATAATTACCACTTACGGTATTTCCGGAAGTCCCGTAGGAAGCCCTCAGTTTGAAATAGTTGACCGAATTAAGTACCGGGGCGAAGAACGGCTCGCGGCTCACAACCCAGCCTGCAGAGAAAGAAGGAAAGAAACCGGTACGTTTTCCCGGAGCAAATTTTGACGACGCATCAGAACGAAACAGCGCTTCAAGTAAGTATTTGTCATCATATGCATAATTGGCCCGCCCGAAATAGGAGATCATGGCGTATTCTTCCTTAGCACTTCCGCCGATCGCTTCCATGGTAGCGCCAGACGTTATATCGGTCACGCTCCAGTCCAGAAGCCCCTTTTTGGTCGCGCTGAATCCACTATTTCCGGATTTATATTGCTCATATCCAAACACACCACCCACATCGTGCTTGCCAAAACTATTGTTATAGCGCAATAACAGATTAGCGGTGTAGCTTTTTGAATTGTAGGCGTAGCGATAAGTGGTAGCCTGTTCCAGATTGCCAATGCTTTCCTTCGGAGTATCCATACTTTCCCGGAAGCTGTATTTGGGTACATCTTGTGAATAAGTTTCGTCTTCCCGCATGTATTCACTGTAATTGAATCTCGCTTCGGCCACCAGGCCCTTCCATAGGTCCGCATTGGCGTACCATGTGGTGTTGATCCTGGAAAAATCGTAAAGCCCTCCGGTGGCTACAACCTGCTGCAGGATATTATCTTTATTTGTAGTATTTGGATCTTCGCTGGCGCCATATTTCCCTTCATAGACAGGAGTGATCCCTGGAAAAGCCTGTTGCAGGTATGTCATTGACGTGCTTCCCGGCTGCTTATATTCCTTCGTAGCATAGGTCTGGGTCCCGAATGTGATAAGGTCAGCAATTTTGGTCTCCAGGTTCAAGCGAACATTAAACCGTTCCATTTGCGTGTTCTTTAATGTTCCCGGATTTTTCTGATAGCCCAGGGACATCAGATAGGATGTATTCTGGCTCCCTCCGTTGACCGACATACCGTAACGCTGATAGATCTCCGGTTGGAAAAGTACCTGAGCCCAATCTGTATTGGGGTATGCCAACCAGTTGGGAATGGTTTGGCCTGTCACAGGATTCGTATACGTGCCATTCGGATCAGCATTGGCTGCCCGCCATTCTTCAATGGTGGCTGTCGCGTAGTCTGGCGAGGTAGTTGTTGGGTTGGCATTAACCTTGGCGATGTTATGCAATTCCATAAAATCTGCGGTACTCGACATGTATTTCATATCAGTAACCGGCTTCTCGCTTGCATACAGCGCATTAAAAGAAATTCTTGGTGCTTCTTTGCGGCCTTTTTTTGTTGTTACCAGGATCACCCCGTTTGCCGCCCGGGCACCATATATTGATGCAGAGGCATCTTTGAGTATAGAGATGTTTTCTATATCATCACTATTCAGCGGTACCATATCAGCAACAACACCATCTACTAATATCAATGGCGCACTATTGTTAAAAGAGCCTGTGCCACGCAGACGGATAGAAACGCTCTCACTTCCCGGGTTCCCGTTTGACTGGGTTACACTCACTCCCGGGGCCGTGCCGGCCAGAGCGGAAGTAAGGTTCATCACGGGTCTGTTGGTCAATTGTTCAGAATTAACGGTAGAAACGGAACCCGTCATGTGCACCTTCTTTTGCAGTCCGTACCCCACTACTACCACCTCGCCCAGCTTCTGCAGATCGTCTTTCAGTATTACAGTAAGCACCCCTGTGCGCGAAACCGGCACTTCCCCGGTAATAAAGCCCGTGTACGACACGATGACCGTGGCATCCGCTTCTATGGCACGCAGCGAAAAATTGCCGTTTGCATCCGTTACGGTAGCTATGTCCGTTCCTTTCACCCTGACGGTAGCACCCGGAAGGCTCTCACCTTTTTCATCAGTTACCTTTCCCCTGATATCCACAGGCGGAGTATCGGCCGGGGCAACACGCTCCGGCTGGTCCTTTTCCCTTTCTTTGATTACGATGGTTTTCCCCTTGATAAAATAGTCGAGCGGCTGGTCCTTGAAACACAGATCGAGTGCTTCGTTCAGGACCCTGTTTTTTAGGTTAAGGGAAATGGGGCGGGCTTTTTTCAATAACTCGGTATTGTAAAAGAAAACATAGCCGGTTTGCTTCCTGATGGCAGAAATAACCTTTTCGACAGACACCTCTTTACCCGAAAAAGTAACGGTCTGCGAAAAGCTGTTCGCCCTGACGTTAACCAAAAGGAAGATAAGTAAAACGATAGTAACATTTATCCGCATAATCAACCGCCGCTTTAGGGTCTTGTTACTGATAATACCGGCAAGCCATACTGCCGGCTGTTTCTCTGTATTTTTGAAAGCAGTATCCGTAATGAAAAGTCCGGACAAATCACTCTTCTCATGACTTAAAAAAATCATACATTTGTTTGTTAGGTGTTTGAAGTAAAGATTGACGCAACAAAAATTTATGGAAAGCATTCCTGACACTGCCCGGCATGTAACCAGCATTCCGGGCTTTTTAGTTAGCTTCCGTGGAAGATAGAACTATGGCATAACAGTCACCTCCTTTCCCTTGAGCCTGAAATGGATGTTGCTCTTTTCCATGATATCCAGAACATCCGAAAGATTCAGGTTCCGTTCAATAGCGCCTTCAAAATGAAAATCCGGTATAGTACCTTCATATGTCACTTTCACGTTGTACCACCGGGCCAGCTCACGCATTACCGTCCGGATATCCGCCTGCTCGAACCTGAAAAGACCGTTTTTCCAGGCCACGGCGTCTTCCACGTTGGTTTCGCCGACCGTTATTCCGTTGCCGGAAAGTCTCGATTGCTGACCGGGGACTAATTTTACCCGATCGGCAACCGCCGGCGATTCCTGAAGCGGGGTAACCATTACGGAGCCTTCCAGGAGGGTGGTCCGGATAGAGTGTTCGTCAGGATAGGCGTTGATATTAAAATGGGTCCCGAGTACCTTCACCTCCTGGCCGGATGTTTTTACAATAAACGGTACGGCATTTCGCTTTACCTCGAAATAGCCTTCACCGGTCAGTTCTACTTCACGGGTTTTGCCGGTGAACGCAACCGGATATTTCAGTGACGAGGCCGCATTCAGCCAAGCCACAGTTCCATCGGGCAATACTATCTGAAACTGTCCTCCATTAGGCGTCTGGATCGTGTTATACAAATCAGTTGAGCCAGTGGTTTTTGAGGCGGTGGCCTCGTAAATGAGCTGGCCGTCTGAAGTTTTCCTGATAGAGGTCCCGGCCTGGTTGGCAATCTTCCCGTTTGCCGCGTCCGTCAGCGAAATTACCTGTCCGTCGGCCAGACTCAGATAAGCCTTATTACCACCAGGCTTTACATCGTTCGCCGGATTTTTTCCCAACATCATGCCTTTCGGTGTTTCTTTCTCAGAAAGATAAAAAAGCGTTCCTGCTACCGCAGCAAGTATCAACACTGCCACAGCCGCAACCTTCATGAGCGGGTGATGTTTCAAATACAGGATGCTGCCCCGCTCCGCCGCATTTTTCGACGACCGATAGACGGGATGGGCAGTGATACGGTCAAAAAGCGGCTCTTTTTGCAAGGCGGGGAAGTGAAGCTCCGTTCCGGTTGCCTCCCAGGCGTCTTTCATGGAAAAGTATAATTCAGGCTGATCACCGGCTTCCCTGATCAGGGCCATCAGCTCACGAAAGTCCTTTTCCGAAATAGTATTGGCTGCAAAAAGCTGAAGCAACTCGTTGAACCGTTCCTTTTCCTGCATATTGATCGAAGGCCCCGTTTATGGGCACTTATTATCAATACGCATATAAAAGCTTCAGGGAGTAGTTGCCTTTAGATTTTTTTATTTTTTAATCCATACGGTAAACAGCAGCACCATCCATGCCGAACCATATTTGCTGAAATACAGGCGCATACGCTTGAGTGCTTCAGCACTGTGCTTTTTTACGGTTTCGCGCGAGATCTGCATCCTTTCAGCTATTTCGGCATGCGAAAGTCCCTCATACCTGCTAAGCCTGAACACTTGCTGCTGCTGCGCAGGAAGACGGCCCAGGGCTTCTTCAGTGAATGATTCAAGATCAGCCAGTAAGACTGCTTCTTCCGTTGAGTTGCAAAGGCCGGTATAGTTTTGCCATAACGCTTCTGTGGCCGCCCCCGAAGCGGCTGCCCTGCGGAGCAGATCAATGCAGATACGCTGGCAAATAGTAAATAGTAAGGGGCTTAACGGTAATGTTTCATCCAAATCCTGCCTGATGGTCCAGATCTTCAATAAGGTATCCTGTACTACCTCTTCCGCCTGTTCATGGCTTTTCAGGTAGCGGAAGCTAAAATGGAACAGCTTGCCGCACCATGTATCAAAGAGGGTCCTGAAAGCGGCTTCATCGCCTCTTTTTATTCTTATAATAATATAGCTGTCTGAAGTTGAATTGAGCCCCATTTTTCTTATCTTTTATAAAAATAGATAGAAAAAAATACAATTGCACAATAATTACGATACTAAATTCATAAAAATGCCAAAAAACACTTTATAAAATTGCAAATTGTAAGAAAATCACCAGTTTAGTTATATTGCCCAAATTTTCTAACTCGTAAATTACCAAATCAGCAGGATCAACAAGAGCATTAAAGGGACTTGCCCCTCAAGCAATGCTTTGCGGGCAATTAAACAATCAATGCGAATAGATTCTCTATACAATTTCAAATAATTGCTAATTACAAGCAGCAAAATAAAACAAAATTGCTACTTATAAACAGCAATATTTACTGTTTTTGCTAAACAGGAACAGCAATATGATAGAACTGATGAGGAAATCGAACAGGAGCACTCAACAAAATCCCTCTATGGTTGTTCGGTTTTTTGTACTAATGTTAATCATTTTTCATGTTTTCTAATTTAGTTGCGTCTATAATCATTCTTATCAAAGACAGAGAAACCCGGGGAAAATGAATGAGGGAGTAAACATATACATTAGCCTCATCTTTAATGTCAAAAACGAAATATACATTAAAAAGCGAGAATTTTAATGCATAAGAAGCCAAAAGCCCCCTGTTTAAGGTCAACTCCTGCTTACACATTAAATATCCTCTTTTTTAATGTCAAAGTTGTATCTTTGCTACATGCCTTATAAAATTAACCCCGACCGGACAAGTCCATGGAATGAGTTGCCTGAGTTCCCTTTAGATAAAAATCTATATCACGACATTGAGATATATGAGCAACTAGGGAATGCAAAAGCTGCCCTCGGGCGACTTCAGGGACGAAGTATAGCAATTCCCAACCAGGGAATGCTTATTAACTCAATCAGTTTACAGGAAGCAAAGGCATCCAGCGCCATCGAAAATATATTTACTACCGACGACGAACTTTACAAAGCCTATAGTGAAGAAAATGTTAACATAGCAAGTGGTCCGGCTAAGGAAGTCTTGCACTACCGGGAAGCACTCTGGAAAGGTCATTACTATCTCAACCTTGAGTTATATCGAATACTCTCAGAGTAAGATTCAGATAGCTTGAAAAAAGCTATTTGCTATGTCATAGGCAGGCACCCGGCAAAAATCTTCAACAAAATATATGGGGCGGCTTTCTTTAAGCTGGACTGAATCAGATGAATACCTCTCTGTCTCAGCAAATAAACTGTTTCATAATCAGTAAAGAAGCCCGAATAACCACAGGGGGATTCTGTTTCCAAAGCCAAATTCAATATCATCAACGGCAAGAAAAGCATTCTCTATATCTTTAATCTGAACCTGTGTTTTATTCTTACCGCCAACTTCAAAAAGATAGTTGCCATTAACAAGAAAGTCTCCCTGGCGGGGGTAAGTAACCCCCGCTTCCGAATTTCTAACCTGCGACAGAAAGAAAGTCTCCCTTAAGTTTCCTTTGTCAGGCTGGCCCTCGGCCAGCGCAGCTATCATACTGGTGTTGTGGAGAAAAATCTTCTCCGGCTTATTCATAAGGCTTACACCGTGGACAGACGAACGCAGGTTGTGTATCAACTGGGCTTGTTCAAGCACATACAGCATCTCCAGCAGCCTACCCCGCGATGTACCCACCTGCTCAGCCAGCTTTGCCACATTTGGCATAAAAGGAACAGACGTAGAGATAATATAGAGCAGACGTTTCATTTTTGCCTGCGTTGAAAGTTCAATTGCCCTGGCTTCCGGCAAGTCATAATCAATAATGATATTGATCAGTTGATTCAATTTAAGAAAATAGTCGCCCTCCCCTTCCCTGAAAAAAGGATAAGCCCCATATACAAGGTACTCGTTGAATAATTTAACAGGAGAACCTGACTTAGCATGAACGTCTGCTGCAATTTCGCTATGGCGCTCCAAAATATCCTGAAGCGAAACCAACGGAAGTTCCAATTGATATTTTAAAGAAACAAATTCCCTCAGGGAAAGCTCCGGAAGGTAGTACCGAACCAACCTCCTGCTCAGATCAGCATGCGACTTTTGCAAAGCAAGAATAGAAGAGCCCGACACTACCAGCTGCAATTCGGGCATGAAATCATAGATGTTTTTAACGTGAGTTTGCCAATCCTCATATTTATGTACCTCATCTAAAAATAAATGCCGGCCACCACGCTGATAAAAAGTTTCAGCAAGATCTACCAAAGAATGTTGCCTGAAGTATAAATCGTCTAAAGAAACATACAGGCTATTTTGAACAGAAAGATGCTGTTTGAGATACTGCAGCATTAAGGTCGACTTTCCGGTACCTCTTGCCCCCTCAATAGATACTCCTCTGGCCTTCCAGTTAATACGCTCGGCCAGGCCCCGTACAAATCCGGTCTGAACAGAGCCCAGTAAAACCCGGTACTTATTAATCAAACTATCCATCGTTCCGCCAAAGGTACGATTTTATATAAAAAACGTTCCATAGAAGGAACGAAAAAATGTATATTCGCAATGGAACTCCAATACCCGATCATATCTCCGCCCGCTGGAAAGATGTAGAAACATTAATTGATGGATTAATAGCGATGGATCAACTATTAGAAAAAGATCCCGGCTTTGATGCCGTACTGGCGGCAGCAATGGTTGCTTTCGGCTTTGTATTCATTCATCCCTTTGCAGATGGAAATGGCAGAATACATCGATATCTGATACACCATCTACTGTTACGCAAAGAATATGTAGCCCCTGGCATGATATTTCCCGTGTCTTCTATCGCTGGCACCCGGCAATTCAAATAAAGGCACCATGCGCGAATCCTTCTTCTTAAACCAGCTTGACTATTCAGGACACCGGGTTGCACTCCCCCCTGCAGGCGATTTCATGGTAGACGAACAATACACCTTTGAAGTTGGCGGAAAAGATAAATCCATACAACAGATTAAAGACATAAAAAATGCATGGGTAGCAGCCGACGATATAGAAACAGGGGCGCTCAACAAAATCCCTCTATGGCTGTTCGGTTTTTTGTACTAATGTTAATCATTTTTCATATTTAGTAAAGAAGCCCGAACAACCATAGCGGAACTCCGGAACGAAAAAACACACTTACATTTGGAATATATATCTTAAAAAGTTTTACTATTTTTGAAGTATACTTATAAAATAGTATGACTTTTTTTAAGAGAGATATTTACGATCCACTTTTTCTACATCTTCAGAGAAAGCAAATCACCGTTATAACGGGAATGAGGCGTACCGGTAAAACTACGCTTCTCAGACAATTAATGCACGATTCGGACATCAGGCAAAAGTTCTATTTTGATCTCGAACGTATCGATACACGCACCTTATTTTCAGAGCCAAACTATGAAACTATTGTATATGCGTTAACGCAGCAAGGGGCTAATTTCAAAGAAAAAGTTCTTATAGCGCTTGACGAGATTCAGCTTGTGCCCAACCTGCCCAGTGTGATGAAGTATCTCTATGACACGTACGACATCAAATTTATCGTCACGGGCTCAAGTGCATACTATATGAAAAATCTTTTTTCCGAATCTTTAGCCGGAAGAAAAAAAATCTTTGAAGTATTTCCGCTTAATTTCAATGAGCTCCTGGTATTCAACGGTCTCCAGTCTCAGCAAAGGCCGGTTTCAGAAGCAAGCCTTTATTTAAAGTCGGAATATGAGCGGCTGAAGAATTATTATGAAACATATATCACATTCGGAGGATTTCCGGAAGTTGTTTTAGCCCAAACAACTGACGAGAAAAAAGACCTCATTAACGACATCCTCAGTTCATACATCAATTTCGATATTTCCCTATTGTCCGATATCCGCAATCCAACCAACCTATATAAACTAATCCAGCTGCTGTCTGTAAGAATAGGAACAAAACTCGATATTTCTAAGCTTACAAGTATGACCGGAATATCGCGGCCCACTGTAGAGAACTATCTTGACCTGCTTGAAAAAAGCTATTTGATCCGTACTATTCCTGTCATTTCCAACAGCCCCGACAGAGAAATCACAAAAGCCAAAAAAGTTTATTTCCTGGATAACGGCATAGCTTCTATGTCGGCAGACTTAGGAAGTGGTTCAAAATTTGAAAATGCTGTATTCAATCAATTACTTCACCGGGGTGAATTAGCCTATTACCAGCTTAAGTCAGGAAAAGAAATTGATTTCATTCTCAACCGGCAAGCATGCTTTGAAGTAAAAGAAACGGCAACCGAAGCAGACCTGAAGAATGTTTGTACCCTGGCATCAAATCTCAGCATTGATCAATGCTATGTCATAGGCAGGCACCCGGCAAAAATTTTCAAAAACTATATATGGGGCGGCTTTCTTTAAGCTCCCCGATCAGCATTCTATACAATTTCAAAATAAAAGTTATACAATTTCAAAAGAACAACGAACACCAGTATCTCCACAAACAATACTATTTCTGGCAGGGCAATAATGCCAACGAAGTTGATCTGCTCGAAAAGCGCCCGCAGGGCTTTGGTGTTTACGAAATAAAAGCAACCCAAACAATTACTCCTTCATTATTCAGACAACTGGATTATTTTGAAGCATTGGCCAAAGACCAACTGGTAAATAAATCTCTTGTTTATGGCGGATCAGAAGATCAAAAAAGGACCCGGTACGATATCAGAAGCTGGAAAAACGCAACGGTATATATCCAAAATTGCACATAAAACATTTTTATCTTAGATTTGTGTAAAACAAAGATAAGAATGGAACGGATTACTATAGAGCTCAAAAGTAAAAGCAAACGAGATATGCTGGTTAAAATTCTTGATGCAATAGGTGTTCCTTATGATGATGGTAAAAATCCAAGTCCAAGTGGCGATAAGTGGTTTTTAGATTCCCAAAACATTTCTCTGTTAAAAAAGGGTATCGCTGATGCCAATGCGGGGGAGGTTATACGAGTAAAAGATGCTGGTAATATATGGGAAAGTATTTTATAGATGTTTCAAAAGAAGCGAAGAAACATCTTACCTTTCATCATCAATCTGAAAGTAATTTTAGATCAGCAAGAGGATAATCTATTGCCGTTTCTTGAAAAAATCAGACTTGATGCAGAAAAAAAGGGGTTTAACGATAAAGTACTCGACCAGATTTTAAATGATAAATAATTTTGTGTTCGACACCAACACCCTTATCAGTGCAGCCCTATCCCCTTTCTCTACAAATGCCTTAGCTCTAAAAAGAGCAGAGAGCCTTGGGAAAATTGTATACTCCAGAAATACATGGTCAGAGTTTCTTGATGTTCTTTTTAGAAGTAAGTTTTATAAGTATTTCAGTATAGAAATAAGGAATGAGATCGCTGATCGTTTTCTAAACCGCTTTACAGAAATAAGCATTTCTTTTGAAGTCAAAGAATGCCGCGACCCGAAAGAATAAGGGTTTATTTCTTCTTCGCTCTAAGGGCGGCGCGTACCTTCCTGACGAAAGATAAAGGGACATTTGCCGCTTCGGCTGCCTGCTCGTCTGAGAAACCGAATTTTACAATAAGATTCTCAACAAAGAGATAACTCTTCTTCTCTGCGCCCAACTCAATCCCTTGCTCAATCCCTTCCTGGCGGGTAAGCTCCTTTACTGTTTCGATAATACCCATGACGTTTGTTCTCCCAATTAAGCTATCAATTACACTATCAAAATTACGATTTATTTCCGGATCTTTTATAAAAATCATATTGGTAAGAAACCAGATAAAGCGTTCGATCTGTTCATGCGAATACCGCCCGCTGGTGATCAGGGCGCGGGCGATCAGCGTCCGCTCTGCA
>JAATFW010000049.1 GCA_015654985.1 Sphingobacteriales bacterium
AAGTGATTTCAGCCTCTTTTTTATTGATGTTATTTTAATTGAGGCTTCTATCGGCTATCATTCTCATAAAAAATCCAGCAGAAAACTAACAATCTTTCATCGGGTTTTCATGGAAGGCGATTTATGATACAGCCTCTTTTTCTTTATAGAAAATACATACTATTTATGCCTGTTGTCTCATTCTGATGAGGTTCAATGCAGCACCGGCTTTAAACCATTCAATCTGCTGCTCATTGTATGTATGATTTACAGGGAAAGATTCCTCACTGCCATCTTTATGATGTAATAACACAGTAAGCTGCTTTCCGGGAGTAAAGGAAGTAAGGCCTAAAATATCAATAGAATCATCCTCCTGCACTTTATTATAATCGTTGGGATCAGCAAAAGTAATACCCAGCATCCCCTGTTTCTTCAGGTTGGTTTCGTGGATACGGGCAAACGACTTTACCAGGATCACTCTCACTCCTAAATGACGGGGCTCCATAGCCGCATGTTCACGGGAAGAACCTTCTCCGTAATTTTCATCACCCACTACAATAGTTCCTATGCCGGCCGCTTTATATGCACGCTGAGTTGCAGGAACAGGACCGTATTCCCCTGTAATCTGGTTCTTAACGAAATCGCTGGTGTCATTAAAATAGTTAATGGCGCCGATCAGCATATTATTTGAAATGTTATCCAGGTGACCGCGGAATTTAAGCCATGGACCTGCCATAGAAATATGATCGGTAGTACATTTGCCTTTTGCTTTGATTAACAGGCGAAGGCCGTGAAGATCAGTCCCTTCCCATGCCGGAAACGGATCAAGAAGCTGTAAACGGCTTGACTGCTCATCTACTATTACCTGAACGCTGTCGCCATCTTCAGCAGGGGCCTGGTAACCTGCATCTTCCACCGCATATCCCCTTGCAGGCATTTCGAATCCCGAAGGCTCGTCTAACTTTACCTGCTCTCCGCTTTCATTAAGTAAAGTATCCGTAAGCGGATTAAAGGTAAGATCTCCGGCAATAGCAAGAGCGGTAACAATTTCAGGAGATGCTACAAAAGCATGAGTATTTGGATTTCCGTCATTACGCTTTGCAAAATTACGGTTAAAGGACGTTAAAATAGAGTTTTTACGGGTAGGATCATCTGTATGACGGGCCCACTGGCCGATACACGGGCCACAGGCATTTGCCAGTACAACACCTCCGATCTTTTCGAATATCCCCAGGTATCCATCCCTTTCAACGGTATAGCGCACCAGTTCCGATCCCGGTGTTACTGTATATTCAGATTTTGCAACCAATTGTTTGTCTACCGCCTGTTGCGCTACAGAAGCAGCCCTTGAGATATCTTCATACGATGAATTGGTACAGGAGCCTATCAGCCCCACCTCAAGTTTAGCAGGCCAGTTATGTTCTTTTACCGCTTCGGCAAATTTAGAGATAGGCCATGCCAGATCGGGTGTAAACGGACCATTTACATGGGGCTCAAGTTCTGAAAGGTTAATCTCGATCACCTGGTCAAAATATTGTTCAGGGTTAGCATATACTTCTTCATCACCGGTAAGATGTTCGCGAACCTGGTTAGCCAGCTCTGCGATATCCGCCCTTCCTGTTCCGCGAAGGTAAGCTTCTGCCTTATCATCGTACCCGAAAATAGAAGTAGTAGCTCCTATTTCAGCTCCCATGTTACAGATGGTCGCTTTTCCGGTTGCCGACATAGAATTAGCACCTTCTCCGAAATATTCAACGATACATCCGGTACCGCCTTTTACGGTCAGTACCCCTGCAACCTTCAGGATCACATCTTTAGGAGCAGTCCACCCTGATAGTTTACCTGTTAATTTTACGCCGATCAGTTTAGGAAATTTAAGTTCCCAGGCAAAACCAGCCATTACATCGCAGGCATCAGCACCGCCAACTCCAATAGCAATCATACCCAGCCCCCCTGCATTAGGAGTATGAGAATCGGTACCGATCATCATTCCGCCCGGAAAGGCATAATTTTCCAGAACTACCTGATGGATAATACCGGCGCCGGGTTTCCAGAAACCAAGTCCGTATTTATTACAAACAGAGGAAAGGAAGTCGTAAACTTCTTTATTGGCAGTATTCGCTATTTCAAGATCTTCTGAAGCACCAGTTTTAGCCTGGATCAGGTGATCGCAATGTACTGTTGATGGTACGGCTACCTGGGGCCTTCCGGCCTGCATAAATTGCAGCAGGGCCATCTGGGCGGTTGCATCCTGCATTGCCACACGATCGGGAGCAAAATCCACATACGATGTTCCGCGGGTATATGCTTCCTGCGCCGCTCCGTTCCACAGGTGCGAATACAGGATTTTCTCTGTAAGAGTTAAAGGCTTACCAACAACTTTTTTAGCAGCCTCTGCACGTGCTGCTAAATTGCTGTAAACCTTTTGAATCATTGCTATATCAAATGCCATTACTTTTGATTTAAACGGGTTTACTCATTATCTAACTCTTAACAGGAGTTATAGTTCTCGCGAAAATACAAAAAATGCTAAAAAGTGACTGTCATCACATTCTACATTTATTATTTGGAAAAATTCTAAAGAAGGAAAAAGTTAAAGAATGAGAGTTGCCGGATGAAAGAAGAGGGAACTGCAAGCTGCAGAGAAACAAATATATAGGTTATGAGTTATGGGTTTCCGCTGATTTAAAAATTGATTTAAAAATGCAACAGGTATCTTTGTTAATGGAACTGCCATAAGTGGGATATTGACAGAAGCCATACCGAAATCAGGATGCGCTCTGAAAGATCAATGGAAAAACAGGAGAAGACCTGTAGATGGCCTGTATTTGTATCTACCATGTGCCAGGGATAAGCCTACCATGAGCCTACCTTTTTAGGGAAAAAGGTAGGCTCATGGTAGGCTTATGGTAGCTATATCCCGGATGCATGTACAGATCCTCTATTGGTTTTATCTTATTCATCTACTGATTCGTCAGGCACCTTTTGGAATGGGCCTTTTAACAGGCGTGCCTTCGTATGAATCTCCGGAGATTTTGCAAACAGACTATAGCCCGGAACATTATAAATAGACTCTGTTATCCATAGCTTTTTCATCCCAAAAGAGAGGTCATTAGCCGGCAGTATCGAACGCCCAGTTAAACAGGCAAATCAGACACCAACCTCTTTTCAGGGAATCAAATGCCTTATTTTTATCGGGGGACTATCAGCTCAGCTAAAGTGGTGCCAAACTGAAACTTAAAGTGTGCCGAACTGAAATCCCTCGTCGCTCCAGGCCTTTAAAGCCCGGGGCAGGGTATACTCCAGCCGCTTAAAAGCCTTCAGACTATCATGAAAAACAACTATAGATCCGGGCTCAGTCTTTTCCAACACATTCTTAAGGCACCCTTCAGGATTCAGGTTTTGATCAAAGTCGCCGCTTAAAACATCCCACATAATAATTTTAAGATCCGGAATTTTTGATCTGAGCAGGGATATCTGCGAATATTTGATCCGGCCATAGGGAGGCCTGAAAAGCCCGGAGTTAACCAGTTCATGGCATTTCAGCATATTGGCGAGGTATTCCTGATCTGCTGTAGCCCAACCTTTTAAATGATTAAATGTATGGTTGCCAACTGCATGGCCGGCCTTTACAACCTGGTCAAATACCTCAGGATGTTTTCTTACATTGTCGCCAATACAAAAAAAAGTAGCTTTGGCATTGTATTCATTTAATGAATTAAGTACAAAGGGTGTAACATTAGGTATCGGACCGTCGTCAAAGGTAATATAGATAGTGTTGGTATCATTAGGATTTCTCCAGGTAAGCGAAGGATATATGCGTCTGAGCCAGAAAGGAGTTTTAATAAGATACATAAAATTAGAAGTAAAAACTTCAGGCAATAGTACAAAATAATTACTTTAGGAGAATGATCTTTAAAAACATCACACAGGTACTCTTAGCTATAAAAGCAGTTTTTTCCCTGATTATGTTTACTGCATTTACAGCAGAGGCGCAGGAAAAAATTACGCTGGAACAGGCTGTGGCAATTACATTGCAAAATAATCTTCAGATAAAACAGTCGCAGTTGGGTGAAGCTTTATCGCAGGAGGATCTGAAGCAATCAAAGCTTTACTTTTACCCTACATTAAATGCAAGCTCTAATCTCGATTTTTCTTTTGGAAGGAATCCAGACCCTCAGACGTATCAGTTTGTGAATCAAAGAATAACCACAGCCAATGGTAATGCCTCTACTTCTCTTCCCCTCTTCCAGGGGTTTCGGTTGTGGCATCAGGTTTCTCAATTTAAATATCAACTGGAGGCTGATAAAAGTGCTACAAGGAAAATCGAAAATGACCTCTCCCTGACTGTTGTTACCACTTACCTGCAGATACTCAGTAACCAGGACCTTTTAACAGCAGCCCAGCAACAGCTTGAGCTTGCCAGGCTGCAGCTTGACAGGGCGCAGAAGCAGTTCGACGTAGGAAATAACACAGTAGCTGACCTGTCACAGGCAAAAGCCCAGGTTGCTACTGCTGAACTTAATGTTACTACAGCCCGCAACCAGGTTGACATATCCTACCTGAATCTGGCTCAATTGATGGAACGTGATCCTGCAAGCCATTTTGAAGTAGTAAAACCGGTAATAAACCAGCTGGGAGATATTAATACTACTCCTGCGGCTGAAATCTATTCGCAAGCCGCAGATAATTATCCCGACATTACCCTGGCACATTACCGCACACTTACGAGTTTAAAAGCGGTCGATGTTGCCAAAGCAGGATTATTTCCGCGTCTTACTTTCCAGGCCAACCTGGGCTCGGGATATTCCAGCAGTGTATACCATTCAACAGGCAGTACCGCCACAGGCGAAATGATTCAAATAGGCCACGTTCGCGGTACAGGAGAGATTGTAGAAACACCTGAGTACCTTACTTTCAGTGAAAGAACCCGTTTTGGCGATCAGCTAAGCGATAACTTCAGTCAATCGTTAGGATTTACTTTAAGCATTCCCATTTTCAATAATTACTCTTCAAGGATCAATGTCAGGAAAGCTAAGATAACCTATCAGAACGCCCAGGTCTCAGAACAGCTCGCAAGAAACAACTTTAATAAGATCATTTATCAGGCTGTAACTGATCTTCGGGCAGCAGAAAGCAGCTATAAATCTGCTAGCAGCGCGTTTGAGTCGTCAAAGGACGCCTTTAATGCTATTCAGCAACGTTATAATGTAGGTCTGGTAAACTCTTTGGACTTCAATCAGGCCCAGACAGATCTGAACCAGAAGGAGTTCGATCTTATCCAGAACCGCTATAATCTTATCTTCAGAAATAAGATCATTGATTTTTATCTCGGCAAACCCTTAACTTTTTAAAGAAAGCATACCAAATAAAATGGCAAAGAAAAAGAACACATTAAAGTACCTGATCATAGGAGCAATTATATTGGTTATAATTGCTGTTGCAGGCAACAAATTAGGCTGGTTTGGTAAAGGTGAAACAATACAGGTATCCACAGAGAAGGTACAGAAAAGATCGATCGTCGAAACGGTGTCTGCGAGCGGAAAGGTACAGCCTGAAGTAGAAGTAAAGCTGAGCTCGGAAGTTTCCGGGGAAGTTGTTGAACTGCTTGTAAAGGAGGGAGACGTTGTGAAAAAGGGGCAGCTATTATGCAAAATCCGCCCCGATATTCTTCAATCAGGTTATAACCGGACCGTTGCTTCCCTTAATACCCAGCGTGCAACCCTGGCGTCGGCACAGCAGCAATTAAAGCAGGCTGAAGCTACTTTTAAGAATACAGAGGCAAGCTATAAAAGAAGCGAAGAGCTTTTTCATAAAAAGGTTTTATCTGCATCTGAATATGATGCAGCGCAGGCTGAGTACCTGGGGGCAAAGGCCAATCTCGAAGCTTTACGGCAAAATATTATTGGCTCAAAATATGGTGTAGAACAGTCACAGGCTGTAGTGAAAGAAGCTGCAGATAACCTTGCCCGTACTACTATCTATTCTCCGGTAGACGGAGTTGTTTCAAAGCTTTCGATAGAACTTGGGGAACGGGTGGTTGGAACTGCACAAATGGCTGGGACGGAAATTATGCGGATCTCTAACCTTAATACCATGGAAGTTAACGTTGATGTAAATGAGAACGACATTAACAGGGTAGCTTTAGGAGACGAGGCTGAAATAGAAGTGGACGCTTTTCAGGGAAAGAAATTTAAAGGGACTGTTACCGAAATTGGCAGTTCTGCCAATGTTGAAGGCACAAGTGCTGATCAGGTTACCAATTTTACGGTAAAGGTGAGGATCCTGCCCGAGTCGTATGCTGCTCTTCTGATACAAAATGCCAAAAACAACTCGCCTTTCCGGCCCGGTTTATCTGCTACTGTAGATATACAAACTGAAAAAGCTACAGGATTAACTGTTCCGATCCAGTCGGTTACCACACGTGATGAAGTGAAGGAGACAACAGTGGCCGGAAAACCTGCAACGGAGAAAAAAGCAGCCGTAAAACCTGTTGTAAAAGAATGCGTGTTTATCAATAAAGATGGCATTGCAAAACAGGTTTTCGTAACCACCGGGATACAGAATGACACCTATATTATAGTACTTTCGGGACTGAAAGGTAACGAAGAGGTGATATCCGGGCCTTTCACAGCCATTTCAAAAACACTTAAGGATGGCTCTAAATTAGAAAAAGTAAGCAAAGACAAACTTTTCGAAGGAGAGAAGAAGTAGGCCCTGAACGCATACTTCCTGCATCCTACAATCAATTTTATTTAGTAAACTTGTCCCGGTAAATAACCGGGACTTTTTATTTATGAGCCAAACAGCGAAAATTGCAGTCATAGGAGGAGGAAGCTGGGCAACGGCAAACATTAAAATGCTGTCTGACAACAGGACTCCAAAGGAGATCTTCTGGTGGATGCGAAGCACAGAATCTATTGAACATCTTAAGCGCTTTAAACATAACCCAAATTACCTGAGCTCTGTTGAAATTAAGGTTCCGGCCCGCCATATCAGTAATGATCTCGAATTCATATTGTCGCAGGCCGACATGGTACTGCTTAATGTTCCTGCAGCATTTCTGAAAGAAGTACTGGCTGGAATTCAGCCAGGCAGCGTTAAAGGTAAAAAGATCATTTCTGCCATAAAAGGGTTTGTTCCTGACGATAATATGATCATCGGGGAATTTATGCATAAAAAGTACGGCGTCCCACTTGAGAATATTGTGGTACTGAGCGGTCCCTGTCATGCAGAAGAGGTTGCCCTCGAAAAATTATCTTATCTAACCATTGCTTCGGCGGATACCGGGCTTGCCTCAGCTTTTGCTGACATGATAAGTACCCGCTACATTAAAACGAATGTTTCTGATGATATTTATGGCACTGAATATGCCGCAGTACTTAAAAATGTCTATGCAGTGGCAAGCGGCATCTGTAATGGATTGGGTTATGGGGATAATTTTCAATCTGTACTGATCTCTAACGCTATCCGCGAAATAATGCGCTTTGTTGATGCCGTACACCCGATAGACCGTGACATTAAAGAGTCGGCTTACCTGGGCGACCTCCTGGTTACTGCATATTCACAATTCAGCCGGAACCGCATGTTTGGTAATATGATAGGGAAAGGGTATACTGTAAAATCGGCACAGCTTGAAATGAAAATGATTGCCGAGGGATATTATGCATCAAACTCACTGCACCAGATCAATAAATTACATAAAGTTAATATGCCTATATGCCGGGCTGTATATGCCATTCTTTATGAGCAGCACTCCCCTCTTATCGAAATGAAGTTACTGGCTGATCAGCTTTCATAACCTGCAAACATCCTCAGCTTTGTATTGTTAACTAAGAAGTTGAAGGTTGCGGGTTGAAAGTTGCAGGCCTACAGCGATCTCAAAAAATCAGCTTAAACATAGAAAACATCTTGTAGCTGGCATTGAGTTCATTTTACAACTTGTAAATTATACGTATAAATTATCTTAATTCGTTGGCTGTAAAAGTTATAAAGTGCATTTTTTCACATAATGCTACTATCATTTTTATTATAAATTAACATAACACTACTACTATGAAGAATATGATTTTCTGGGGCGTTACTGCCGGCGCTGCTACTGCAGCAATTGTTGCTCTCATGTATCAGAGAAAAGATGGATCAAGACTGGCTGACGGCCTGTTGGATTCGGCCAGAGGCGTGGGAAACCGTTTAATGGAATACGGGAACCAGATAAAAGACCGTCTTTTAAATAACGTTAAAGGTCCGAACGGCGAACCTGTTTTCCTTGATATGTACGACAGGCAGTTCTATGAAGACAATCTGGGAAAAAGAGTATATGTTGAAAATGACTAGCATCAAAGTTATAAGTCGTAAGTTATAAGTTATAAGTATAAATCGCCTTAATAAAAAACGGGCTTTCCTTTTGGGATGCCCGTTTTTATTATTTATAGAAAAGCAATTTTGCTTATTGCTCCCATACTAAAAGCTAAGATCTAATACCGTTTACGACGCTCGCGATCACCGCCGGTTCTTCCGGCTCCGCTGCGATCGCCACGGCTTTCGTCCCTGCGTTTTCCTGAAAAGTCGCGATAACCTCCGCTGCTGCGTTCGCGGCTTCCGCCTTCGCGTCTGAAACCACCGCTTCTTTCGCGGGAACCTCCGCCATCACGTTCTCCCGCCAGCTCAATTCTCACTGTCCGTCCATTAAAATCAACGGATTTAAAGTTTTGCTGAACGGCCTCGGCAACATCATTCTCTACTTCAAAGAAAGTATAAACGCCTTTAAGATCAATTTTACCTACCGATTTCCCACTGATTTTGGCATTATTACAAATGAAGCCAAGCATATCACCCCTGGTAAAGTCGTCAACAGATCCCAGGTTGATGAACAGGCGGGTGTAATCGCCTCTGGAAGAAGAACCACGGCTAAAGCGTTCGGTACGTTCTCCGCGCTCTCCACGGTCTCCGCGGTCATCACCAACCGGTGCATTCAGATCGGGAGCATTTTTATAATAATCGAGGAAACGGTTGAATTCCAAAGAGGCAAAGCGTTTGATAATTTCTTCCTTATCCATCTCTGCAAATTCGTCCATAATCCGCTGGATATACGATTCCATCTGGGCTTCGTTCACTTCCACCTGGTGAACACGGTGAACCATGGCAAACAACTGCTTTTCGCAAACATCAAATCCATTAGGAACGTCTACTTTAGTAAATTTCTTACCAATGGTGCGTTCTATCTGTCTGATCTTTCCGAGCTCTTTGCTGTTAATGATAGAAATGGAAACGCCGGATTTACCTGCACGTGCGGTACGGCCGCTCCTGTGTGTATAATTTTCAAGCTCATCTGGGAGCGAGTAGTTAATAACATGGGTAACGTCGTTCACATCGATCCCGCGGGCAGCTACATCCGTTGCAATCAGCAATTGAAGATTTCTGTCGCGGTAACGCTTCATTACCTTATCACGCTGTTGCTGAGAGAGATCTCCATGTAATGAATCAGCATTATATCCATCTTTAATGAGGGCCTCAGCAATTTCCTGTGTTTCTATTTTAGTACGGCAAAAAACAATACCAAATATTTCGGGATTGAAATCTACAATGCGTTTAAAGGCTGCATATTTATCGCGGGCACGGATTACATAATATTCATGGTCTATATTAACATTCCCTGTATTTTGTTTACCCATGGTAAGCTCTACAGGATCAGTCATGTAATTTTTTGCTATGCGGCGCACTTCAGCCGGCATGGTAGCCGAAAACAACCAGGTCTTTTTATCATCCGGAGTGGTAGAGAGGATATGATCGATGTCTTCCTGAAAGCCCATATTGAGCATTTCATCAGCTTCATCAAGCACAACATAACGCACTTCAGAGAAATTAATAGCCTTACGGTTAATAATATCAAGCATTCTGCCTGGTGTGGCTACAACAATCTGCACACCACGTTTAATCTGCCTCAACTGATCAGAAATGCTGGCGCCACCATAGACGGCAACAACATGAACATCATTGAGGTTCTTGGCATAATTGTTCAGATCACTGGTGATCTGTAAACATAATTCACGGGTTGGGCACAAAATGAGTGCCTGAGGATAATTTTTTGTAAAATCGATTAATTCTAACAAAGGAAGGCCAAAAGCGGCGGTCTTCCCTGTGCCGGTTTGGGCTAATCCGACAAAATCGTTGCTGCCTGAAAGTAAAACCGGGATTGATTGTTCCTGGATTGGCGTGGGAGTTTCAAATCCCAGATCAGTTATGGCATTAACAATATCATGACGGATACCCAGTGTACTAAATGGGTTCATGATAACAATAAAAAACCGACTTTATTGCCGGTATGCTGCAAAGATACAAAAACTTATTGAAAATTAGTAGTTGCAACACCGAAAACCTGATATAGATTATCAGCTTACGATGCATTAACAGATCCGGACAGCCCGGCGTGGGGATCAGACAGCCTTCGTGGTTCTCACCTAAGCCTGTCGGCCGACCTGACCAGCTTTTCATCATTTCTGATCCCTCTCAGGGCCAGAATAACGAACAACACAGCAAAACAGGGCAGAATCACTCCAATTCCGTAATTTTCAAACTGAAGCTGCATGTCGCCGATTATACTTTTAGCCGATTGTGCAAGCCAGAAGCTAAAGCCCAGGATAAGTACAATAGTAAGGTAACACAACTTAATCTGCTTCTTCCTGTCTGTATAGAAAAAGATCACGATGAAAGGTAAAATACCCAATATAACAGTACCAATGGTTAAAGCAGTAAAACCGCTTGTCTGAACAATTTGTCCCCCGATATTCTCATATACCCCCGTAACTTTTATCGCCCTGGCAGTGCCATTTGCGTTCAATATCTGTAAATATGGGAACAGGAAGAGGGCAAAAATTACTGTTGTGGATAAAAACAGCCAGAGTGTTTGAATTCTTTGTAACATAATAATTTTTAAACACTACAAATGTACATGAAGTTTTTTAAGCTGCACACAGACGGATAAAAATAGTACCCGGGTTGACGTTGCTTTATGTAGCCTGAATTATTTATAGGAGAAACTTATACAAATTATTGTTTTTATACATGGCAGAGTTGCAGGCATTTTAGTTTTGATGAAAAGCTTCCAAAAGGGATTTGGGCTCAGATGATACGTAACAGGCTTTAGGTTCAAGGGCGACCCGGCTAAAATAAACATGAACTATTATGAGATCCGGATGTAAACCGGCTTATTCAACCTTTAAATTATTACTTTTGAAACGTGAGCCAGAAAACAAGATACTTTGCAGAACTGTCATATAATGGGACTCATTTCCATGGCTGGCAAATTCAGCCTAATGCTATTACGGTTCAGGAACTTCTGGACAAGGCACTCTCTACCTTATTAAGACAGAAGGTTGAAACGGTTGGATGCGGACGGACCGATGCCGGTGTGCACGCCCGCCAGTTTTATGTCCACTTTGATGTTCTGTCAACACAGCTTCTGTCTTCAGACCTGATAAGCCTAAACTCCCTTCTTCCGTACGATATTGCAGTAAAGCGGATACAGGAAGTTGCCCCGGAGGCGCATGCGCGTTTTGATGCCACGCTGCGGTCATATGAATACCACATCCATTTCCATAAAGATCCCTTTAAGCATACCTTTTCATGGTTGCTAAGAGACGTGCCCGATATTGCCTCTATGAATACAGCGGCTGGATTCTTAATGCAGTATACCGATTTCAGTTGCTTCAGCAAATCCAACACCCAGGTGTTTACTAATAACTGTAAAATATCACGCGCTGAATGGGTGGAAACGGAACAGGGCATGGTTTTCCATATTTCGGCGGACCGCTTTTTAAGAAATATGGTACGGGCAATTGTAGGAACATTACTGATGGTTGGTAAAGGGACCCTGCCTCCGGAAGCCCTGCACGATATTATAATAAGCAAAAACCGCTCTAATGCAGGAGCCTCTGTTCCGGCCTGCGGCCTGTATCTGACAGAAGTAACGTATCCCTATATTTCCTCTATATAAGTCTATATGAGGTTTCAACGGCAGAGAAGAGGCCGATATCATGAACACCTTAAAATCAAATAATACGGTGAATAAATTTACTTTTATATGTAAACCGAATATATATAAAAGTAAATTACCTTAAGTTCAATGCCGGCAACCGGGACATGAGAGTTGAAAGAGGTTTTTATATGCCGCCAGGGTAAAATGCTTATAAAACAATTTTTATAAGTTTGCATCTATATAATAAAACACCATGAGTACAAACAAAGAGGAAAATGAAAAACATATTTCTGTTATAACAGATCAATCGCTTCAGTTTTTAGAAAGTTATATCAACAATCCTTCTCCCACCGGCTTCGAATGGGAGGGTCAGCGTCTCTGGCTTGATTATATTAAGCCCTATATCGACGATTACTACACCGATAACTATGGCACTGCCGTGGGAATAATAAATCCGGAGGCAGACTATAAAGTAGTAATCGAAGCGCATTCAGATGAGATCTCCTGGTTTGTTAACTACATCAGTAAGGAAGGCCTGATCTACGTGATCCGAAACGGAGGATCAGACCATCAGATAGCCCCTTCCAAAAGGGTAAATATCCATACAGACAAGGGTATCGTAAAAGCGGTGTTTGGCTGGCCTGCTATCCATACCCGTAACGGCGAAAAGGAGGAAGCTCCTACTCTGAAGAATATATTTCTCGATTGCGGCTGTACCTCCCAGGAAGAAGTTGAGGCACTGGGAATCCATGTTGGTTGTGTAATAACCTACGAGGATCAGTTCATGATACTTAATGATCGCTATTATGTAGGGCGCGCACTGGATAACAGGGTTGGAGGGTTTATGATTGCCGAAGTAGCACGCCTGCTTAAGGAGAACAAAAAGGACCTTCCTTTTGGTTTATATATCGTTAATGCAGTACAGGAAGAAGTTGGATTGAGGGGGGCGGAAATGATTGCCAACAGGATAAAACCTGACCTTGCCATCGTTACCGATGTTACCCACGACACCCAGACCCCAATGATCAATAAAGTAACCCAGGGCGACCTTGCCTGCGGAAAAGGGCCGGTACTTTCGTATGCACCTTCTGTCCATACAAACTTTAACCGATTACTTATTGCAGCAGCAACAGACAACAATATTCCATTCCAGCGACAGGCTTCTTCGCGGTGGACGGGAACCGATACTGATGCTTTTGCTTACTCGAATAATGGAGTAGTATCTGCGTTAATATCACTTCCGCTGCGTTATATGCACACTACCGTAGAAATGGTTCATAAAGAGGATGTTGATAATGTTATCCGGCTTATTTATGAATCTCTTCTGAAGATTGAGGCAAGGCAGGATTTCAGAACTGTCAGGTAAGAGCAAAATAAACAGGCGGAAATACCGTTATATTAGCTCATAGGACAAATAAAAGGGGCAGTGGAAATTCCCTTCCGCTACCCCTTTACTTTTCATAACGTCTTTATTTATAAGGCAACATCTGTTACCTTAACCTCAAAATCAAGCGGTGAAAAACCAGGAATAGTTTTCCCTGTAGTTGGATCCGAAGAACCCACTATACCGTATGCAAGATTAGAAGGAAGTATAAACCTGATCGTACCACCCTCTTTAATTAAAGGAACCATCTTCTGCCATGCCGGGATAAAACTTTTTAATATTACCGTTGCCCCTTCCGCTGTTTCAAAGGCAGTACCATTTAAAAACTTCCCGGTATAATTCAGAGTCAGGGTTGAATCAAGATTAATAGGACTTCCTGTTTCTCCTGCTTCAATTATTTTATAATAGATACTATCCTGCGATTGTATATAGCCTGTAAGATTATTACGTAACATATAATTCCTGATCATCTGGCCTTCATATGCAAGAAGGTTCTTTTTCTCAACAACGCTGATCGTGAAATCCAGAGAAGCGTTACCCGGAATTCCCAGGGTACTGTTTCCGTTTCTTCCATACGCCTTTCTGGAAGGAAGGATAACGCGGATACTTCCGCCCTGCTTCAGTTGAATATTCTTCATAATATTTCTTAAATCCGCCGGAGAGTAATAGCCAAAATAATTACCATAATGATTCATTATAGTATCCTGCGAAGAATAAGATCCGTCAAGCGTTTTAACTGTATATACGATAGGCAATTGCAAGGTATAATCCAGGGAATCTCCGGCACCCGGTTTTATTATCTGATAATAAATCCCCGTGGTATCATACTGCTGCATATTAAGTCCGTTCTTTTGTATATATTCCTGGATATTCCGTTCGTCGAGGGTCTCTATTCCTTCATACTCCTTCTTACAGCCTGCGGCAATTATCAGTAAAAAGAACAGCGTTACCTGAATGCCGGAACCTGCCGCTCTTATTCGTCTTATATAAGTTTTTATCATAAATTTCACGTCAAATCAAAACTGCTTCAAGCTGCAAATTTATCTTTTTTATCGGCAAAACTAACTATTTCGTCTGCAATTACTGAGTCTTAATGTTTTTTTACATTCCCGGGCCGGTAAAGGCACGGGGAAGGACTGAACTGAAAGGTCCCTTTTCTAATATTATCATACTGTAACTTTTGCCGGTAATTCATCGTCTCATAAATTAAAGCGGATCGGAAATATCTGCTACTTTTGCGAAGCTTTATTTATATGAGCAGCAAACTTTACGGACATAATATTGTATATGTTATCAATTATTTAATGAGTTTATGAAAAAGTTTTTTTTATCATTATTACTGGGGGGAGCATTGATTATTGCATCATCTTCCGTTAAAGCACAGTATAAAAATGCACTTGGCGTAAGAGTTGGGGATTACACCGGTGTTACTTTTAAAACATTTATACAGGATCAGAAGGCATTAGATCTTATTCTGAGCTTTAAGAGTAATAGTGCTTATTCTTCGGTACGGTTTACAGGACTGTATGAGGTGCATAACCCAATTGATTTTGAATATGGCTCTTTAAGGTGGTATTACGGAGGTGGTGCGTCTATTGGGAGCAAAGATTATAAATACACCGATAATAATGATTTTATTCTGAGCGCAGATGGGGTATTAGGCCTTGATTATCATTTTTCCGACGCGCCTATTAATCTTTCACTCGACTGGAAGCCAGCCCTGCAGTTTGCACCTGATGCCGATTTTAAGGCCGGACAGTTCGGATTGTCTGTAAGAGTAACGTTTTAATTAATTTATGAGTTATGAATTATGAATTATGAGTTATGAGTTATGAATTTAGCATGATGCAGTTCACTCATAACTCATAAATTATAAATTATAACTCATAACTTAACATTCACCGCTTAGCAGGCTATTTTCCCAACCCTTGTGGCATGCCGACCTCCTTCGAAGGCCGTGGACAGAAACTTTGTTGTAATGGCTTTAGCCAGATCTTCGCTGATAAATCGTGCCGGTATGCATAATATATTTGCGTTATTATGTTTTCTGGCAAGTTCAGCCAGTTCCTCTGTCCAGCAGATAGCCGCCCGTATTCCCTGATGCTTGTTAGCTGTAATAGCGACACCATTTGCGCTGCCGCATACGAGTACGCCAAATGAAAACTCACCTTTTTCAATTGCCAGCGCAACAGGATGTGCAAAATCAGGATAATCGGCAGAACCGGTGCTGTATGTTCCGAAGTCTTTCACTCCGTACTCATTTAAAAAACCTTTAAGCATCTCTTTGTATTCAAACCCTGCGTGATCTGAACCTATGGCAATTGATATTTTATCTTCCATTCTTATAATGCAACCGGCTGATCGCTTTAATTATCAGCTCTTATTAACTTGTGACTTTTTAGATACAGATAATGCAGGGAAATAGTTCCCGCTACCTCTTGTCTTTGAAACAAATGTACATGAAGTTTTTTAAGCTTCACACAGACGGATAAAAATAGTGCCGGGGTTGACCTTGCTTTATGTACCCCGAATTATTTATAGGAAAAACTTATAAAATTAGCAGGAGAAATGAAAAGATATCAGTTACCGGTCAATCCTTGCTCAGCAACTGATTATTTCTCTTTTTCTCCACCCTCGCAGAAATTACAATACTTATTTCATAAAGGATGAATAACGGAAAACTCACGATAAGCATGGTTAACATATCAGGAGTAGGAGTAATAACGGCAGCAATAATTAAAATGATAACCGTAGAATACCGGCGCGATGACCGCATAAAAGCAGGGGTCATAATGCCGATTTTCGACAATATGAAGATCAGTATCGGCAATTCAAATACAATACCAGAGCCAAGGGTTAGAGTAGCTACAGACGAAAGATAAGAATCTATTGTGATCTGGTTCTGGATCACATCACTTACTGTAAAATTTGCCAGGAAAGCGATCGACCAGGGGGTTATAATGAAATACCCAAACATCACTCCGAGAATAAAGAGCAGTGTGGCATAAAAGACAAAACCACTTGCAGAGGATCTTTCCTTATCTGTAAGCCCCGGCTTTACAAAACGCCAGATCTCATACAGGAGATAAGGAAAACCAAGCACCAGCCCCATCAATAAAGAAGAATTTATCTGCAGGGTAAACTGCCCGGCCATTTCCGTATTAATAATATTAAAATGAATGGTTTTAATACAATAACCGGGGCCGAGATTAAAGCGGTCGGCGAGATGGCACATCATGCGATACGTCCAGAAGCTGGTACTTTTCGGACCAAGTATGATCTTATCAAAGATAAAATCGTAATACCATAAAGCAACGCTGGTAAATACTACAATAGCGATACAGGAACGGATAAGATGCCAGCGAAGTACCTCCAGATGATCGAAAAACGACATTTCAGCCTCCATCGATTTCCCCTTTTTCTTTATGGAATCTATAAGTTTTTTCCCTTTATTATCACTCATTATCTTAAAACAGGAATATTAACACTCCCGGCTGATCTCACTGTAAATATAGTTTATCTTATTAAGTTTAAGTATTTTCTTCAATGTATTCAAAGCTTTCCATAAACTTAGTCGTAAAATTCCCGGCCCTGAAATTCGGATCTTTCATCAACTGACAGTGAAACGGTATGGTCGTTTTGACGCCCTCAATAATAAATTCACTTAACGCCCTTTCCATGGTACAGAGTGCTTCTTCACGGGTTTGCCCTGTACAGATCAGTTTGGCAATCATCGAATCGTAGTTGGGAGGGATCTGATATCCCGCGTAAACATGCGTATCTACCCTCACTCCATGCCCGCCGGGCGAATGGAATATAGTAATCCTTCCGGGAGATGGCCTGAAACCGTTAGCCGGATCCTCAGCATTAATCCGGCATTCTATGGCATGCTTATCAGGCATGTAATTTTTTCCCGAAATAGGGACTCCCGCGGCAACCCGGATCTGTTCTTTAATCAGATCATAATTAATCACTTCTTCTGTCACCGGATGCTCTACCTGGATCCGCGTATTCATTTCCATAAAGTAAAAGTTCCGGTGCTTATCAACGAGGAATTCTATGGTGCCGGCACCTTCGTAATTTACTGCTTTCGCACCTTTAACAGCCGCTTCGCCCATTTTTTCACGTAAGGCGTCTGTCATAAAAGGAGAAGGAGATTCTTCCACCAGTTTCTGATGACGGCGCTGAATTGAACAGTCTCTCTCTGAAAGATGGCATACTTTACCGTACTGATCGCCTACAATCTGTATTTCTATATGACGCGGGTCTTCCACATATTTTTCAAGGTAAAGGCCGTCATTTCCAAAGGCAGCACCAGCCTCCATTCTTGCAGAATCCCAGGCCGCTTCGAACTCTTCAGGCTTCCATACAACACGCATTCCCTTACCGCCGCCGCCGGCTGTAGCTTTCAATATAACCGGATAACCTATTTCATCTGCAATTTCAAGACCGTCCTTAATATCCGTAAGCAGACCTTCTGATCCGGGAATTGTTGGAACTCCTGCATTCTTCATTGTTTCTTTGGCAGAAGCTTTATCTCCCATAGAATTAATCTGCTCAGGAGTAGCGCCTATAAATTTTATATGATAATCCCTGCAAATGGCAGAAAACCTTGCGTTCTCAGAAAGGAACCCGTAACCGGGATGAATCGCATCAGCATTAGTTAGCTCTGCAGCCGAAATAATATTTGGTATATTCAGATAAGAATCCCTGCTTGCCGGGGGGCCAATACATACAGCCTCATCGGCAAACCTTACATGCAAACTTTCGCGGTCGGCTGTTGAATAAACAGCCACTGTCTGGATCCCCATTTCTTTGCAGGTACGGATAATACGCAGGGCAATCTCACCACGGTTCGCAATTAATATCTTTTTAAACATAATCTCCTTAAATGTTGCAAATAAAAAATGTGCAAATGCACAGATGCTTTCACCTCTGTACCCTTGCACATCATCTGTTATAATCAGGCAGGTTCAACCAGGAATAAGGGCTGATCGTATTCAACAGGAGTTGAATTCTCAACAAGCACTTTCACAATACGGCCGGAAACTTCCGATTCAATTTCATTAAATAATTTCATTGCTTCTATGATACACACTACCTGTCCGGCCTTCACCTCATCACCTATATTTACAAAGTATGATTTATCGGGACCAGCAGAGCGGTAAAATGTACCGATCATAGGCGACTTAATGGTAACATATTTAGAGGTATCATCTTCTGCCGGAACAGGAGGCTTAACTTCTGCTACAGGTGCAGGCGCAACAGCAACCGGTGCTGCAGGTGCAGGAATAGCAGCGTTAATATATGTTGGCGCCTGATTAGTTTTTATAGTGATTTTAAAATCTTTTTCTTCGATTGAAACTTCATTAACACCTGATTTGGAAACAAATCTGATAAGTTCCTGAACTTGTTTAATATCCATGTTTGTTTTGAAGGTTAATTTATTTATAATTCAAAGTTCATAAATAAAAATTAAAAACCAGAGAGAGAAGTTTTTAGCTGCCAGTCCTGAGCATTTGCTGCCCGCCCCGGCACCCTCACGGGAAATCGGAAACCGGAAATCAGAAATCGGTTTTTCCACCTCTTTCAGCCCGCTGATTTTCCTCTCCAGCCCTCTATCTACTATTATCTTTAAAGCCCGGCTCTCCAGCCAAACTGTTTATATCTCATTTTAAAAATCCCATCTCCGGCCCATTTCATCTTATCTTTTTCTCCCGCATCTCTCACCTTTTCAACTTCCTCGCTTCTCCATTCCCACGCCTTTCAACTTATAACTTATAACTTATAACTCTAATACGCCCACTTCAAATATACCGATCCCCAGGTAAAGCCGCCGCCAAAAGCAGCCAGAATAATATTATCGCCTTTTTTAAGTTTCTTCTCCCATTCCCATAAACACAAGGGAATAGTGCCGTTGGTAGTATTGCCATAGCGGTCTATATTAGACATCACCTTTTCAGAAGGTAAGCCGGCGCGGCTGGCCGTAGCATCAATAATCCGCTTGTTAGCCTGATGCGGAACAAGCCAGGCAATATCCTCCGCTTTAAGATTATTACGTTCTATCACTTCAGCAGCAACATCAGCCATATTTGTTACAGCCGATTTAAATACTGTTTGTCCTTCCTGGTAAGCATAATGCTCTTTGGCATCCACAGTTTCATGCGAAGCAGGCTTTAAAGAGCCTCCCGCTTTCATATAAAGGAACTGACTCCCCGCACCGTCACTTTTTAATATAGAATCTATCACACCAAAACCTTCGGTATTGGGTTCAAGCAACACGGCACCGCAACCGTCGCCAAAAAGGATACAGGTAGCCCTGTCCTCGTAATTGACGATGGCCGACATTCTATCGCCTCCAACAACCAATACCTTCTGGTGCTTACCAGATTCTATAAACTGCGCACCGGTGGTTAATCCATAAACAAATCCGGAACAGGCAGCCTGAAGATCATATCCCCATGCGTTCCTTGCGCCAATTTTATGAGCGAGAATATTTGCAGTTGCCGGAATCGGCATATCAGGAGTAGAAGTACAAAAAATAATCAGATCAATTTCGTCAGCAGAAATGCCGCGTTTTTCAAGCAATCCCTTTACTGCGGGAACAGCAAGGTCGGAAGTAGCAAGGCCCTCTCCTTTCAGGATTCTCCTTTCTCTGATACCGGTACGACTGGTAATCCACTCGTCGTTGGTATCTACCATCGTTTCCAATTCATGATTGGTCAGCACATAATCCGGTACGTAGCCATGAACCGCCGTTATCGCGGCGTAAATTTTTTGCATAGTCCTGTCTGTATTATTTAAATGCAGCGGTGATCTTATCAATTAATTTCGTAGTGATCATACTTCTCGACAGAAGGATCATATTTTTTATTGCTTCAGGACTGGATATCCCATGCCCAATAATTACAGGCGCGTTGACACCCAGAATAGGACTGCCTCCATACTGTTCGTAATTAAAGCGTGCGAAAAATTCATCCTCAAAACCTTTTTTCTTGGTAAGAACATAAAAAGTTTCAGCAAGCTTCAGCAGTACATTTCCTGTAAACCCGTCACATACAATAACATCAGCCTTTTCATTGAACAAATCACGGCCTTCAATGTTCCCGATGAAATTAAACATATTGCTGTCTTTCATCATTGGATGGGTAGCCTGCATCAGCAGATTACCTTTTTCCTCTTCCTCACCGATATTCATCAGGCCTACTTTTGGTTTAGCAATACCCAGAATATTTTCAGCAAACAGGCTTCCTAAAATTCCAAACTGAAAAAGAGTATCCGGTTTGCAATCGGCATTCGCACCCACGTCCAGCATAATCCCATATCCCTTTTTAAGCTTGGGCACTACTGTAGAAATAGCAGGCCGTATCACTCCGGGAATAGTTTTGATACTAAACATAGCGCCTACCAGCATCGCTCCGGTATTGCCCGCGGAAGAAAAAGAATCGATCTTTCCTTCCTTCAGCAGCTTAAAGCCAAGACTGATACTCGAATCAGGTTTTTGGGTAATTGCTTTAGTTGGGTGTTCCCCCATCCCAACGGTCTGGGTAGTATGAACAAACTCAAAATGGTCAGGACTGAAATTTTGTTCTTCCAGTAATGGAAGAGCCAGATCTTTGTTGCCAATAAGCACCAGTTTCTGATGCGGATCCAAGGCTTTAAAGGCTGCAATTGCTCCCAAAACTGTTGCTTCAGGAGCAAAATCTCCGCCCATTATATCTAAGCCAATTTTCATTTCAGAAAATTACCTTAACCGATAGAGGTATTCTCGATAACTAATTTACCATTGTAATACAGGTTACCATCAACATTGTATGCATGATGGGGCGTGTGAACTGCGCCTGTAGTTTTGCAGGTAAACAAGGTTGGCGCTTCAGCTTTATAATGAGTCCTTCTTTTATCTCTTCTCGACTTTGAAATTTTCCTTTTGGGATGTGCCATTTTCCTGTTATTTTAATTTTTATTTTTTTATTAGTTTTAATGCTTCCCAGCGTGGGTCTGCATCAGTTTGTTCATTTTCCGTTTCTTTACCCGAAAGCTTTTCAAGCTGATCGAGCATTTCTTCATCGCACCACTTTGTTTCGCCCGGATCTTCACACCTGTGAAAATATGGTACTGCCAAATTAATATATTCGTATATCAGCGGCGAAACATCTACCTCGTGCTCGTTTTTGCTAAGCACCATGATCTCCTCTGTATTGTCTTCAAGGTTCGCATCGTCGCTAAACTTAACGATCTGCCGCTCCTTAATGTCAACCACAATTGGAAAATCAGAAAGACAAACATCACAATTCAGGAAAATACTTCCTTTTATTGTAAACATAAGCAGGATCATCGTTTCCTGTTTATCCAGTTCCAGTTCAACTTTCAGTTCACCTGTCTTTACCAATGAATATTCAAACTCATTGAAAAAACGCTCGTCGATATCAAAACCGAACTGATGCTTCCCCGTCTTTAGCCCTTTAAAGGGTATCCGATATTCCTGTAACAATTTCAAAGCACGGCAATTGAGCCTGCAAAAATAGACAAAATTAATGATACGGTAAAAGTTTTTTTAAATATGAAAATAAGAAGGGAACTCTCTACTTTTCAATAAAATAATACCGGATACCTGTTCTTTACAGAACTGATATCCGGTACTATGTTTCAGGATTTCATTTACTTCACCTGTTCATCAAAAAACTCACTCGATTCTCTGCCATTGATAATCACCCAATAGCCTTGCTGAATGTTTACCGGTAAGGTCTTTGATATTATTATTGTCTTTTGGTATAATATGAAAATCCCAGCCGCAAACAAGATCGGCTTCTGTACCCGAAACAGTTGTTTCCTTGTTCATCAGCTTATTCACTTCGGTCATGGATTTTGCCGTTTTCCAGATGTGGAAGTCTTTTATAAAACCAGAGATCTTACGGGTGGTTGACCCGTCTGATTTGAGCTCAAGAAAGGCGGTCATCGGCATCGCCACATCATTAGCTACATATTTATCGCTTTCATTTCTTCTGGTGGATGTAGTTTTCAGATCGCCGTTCCTGTAGATTTTTGAAACGATCAGTTTCCCGCTGGCATCCTTTTCTCCATCAAAACCGATATCACTGTAAACTGCTGCAAAATGGACCCATTGATTGCCATAATCTACCATCGGAACGTTCGTCTCAGGCTCTATCATGTTATCATAAGTGCTCATCGCATATGACATTCTCAGTTTCTGGTTGTTAAAATGATTCACCATCCATCCTTTTCTAACCCTGCTGGTTCCATTTTCGTAAAAGGTTGTAACAACCGCTCCAAAGCCATTTATGTTCGTAAACTTCACCCAAAGCTCCACGGTAAATTGCTGACTTCCTGAATTTCCAAAGGTGGCATAATCCTGACTGCTTCCAAAGTCGATATATCCCCCGTTCATGCCGTTTACATATAAAGCCGCCGGGATCTCCACATCTTTAATGCGTACAGAAGCCTTAAAATCTGCGACAGCTTTTTCGATATCAGCATAACATTTCGTAAGATCGGTATCTCCGGGTTTTGTTTCTCCATATTTAAGAAGCAAAATATACTTATTTGCTTCGCTGATAGCGGGAGTAAGGATCTCTTTACTTTCTACGGGATACTGACCGGTAAGGGGGCCAAAGGAAGAGCTATCACGCAAAGCCGTCAGACTTTTAACATAAGTATCCAGTTTTTCAACATTAGGATCGGCCTGTATTTTTATTTCGTCTTTGTCGCGTGAACAGGATATAAAGCTCAGCAGGAAGGTCAGCAATAACGTATATGAGAACGTTAATACAACCGGTGACTTTATTAATTTATTATTCATAAAATACGTTTTAATTTTTTTGTACTATCTATTTTGACTCCGGAGGGCATACCTGCATTAAAGCGACAATGCTGCATGCGTCATAGCAGGAAATAACCTCATTAGCGGGGCACGGAATGATATAGTTCTTGGTTGTCAGGTTACGCACAACATCCCTGTTTTTCCATCCGTAATTGATGCTTCTGCGAAGCCATGGCAGGTATTCGGGTTTATTACAATCTTCTATCAGCCGGATCATGTACTGGGCCAGGATGGCATTATACACGCCCTGTTCCTCTCCTGTTTTGTATGGGAGTATCATCAGCGGGGCCGACATGGTATTTTTTGTATAGTCGGCCGTCAAAACAGCATCGTCAAGGAAGTGCTGTTCTCCCGTGGTTTTATATAACATAACCGCCGCGCCAATGCAGGTTGCCTGGTTATAGACCTGAAGGGTCCAGTCGGGAGCGCCGTTTCCATGTTTAGAATCGGCTACCCGGCCAGCGCGGGCGTCAAACAGGTTATCATGCGACCACAGATAGATTTCTTTGGCTTTATTGAGATAATCGGTATCTTTAGTGATGTTATATAAGGTCATGGCGGCAATCACGGTAGGATAATTAATGCAGGCCATTTTACCCTTGGCGGCATCATGCCAGTCCCATAACATCCCGCCGTTCACTGCGTCATACGAACCATTGTCTATTCCCGGCGCACCATACCAAACCCGGTGAAATCCTGACATTGAGAGGTCAAGGTATTTCTGCTCTCCGGTTATTTCGTAGGCTCTTGCCATAGAAATAACCCACCACATGATATCATCGTAGATAAACCATACCTGGGGTTTGGTATTCCAGTCGTAGTTAGCATAATAATTACCGCACCCTACGTAGATATCCTCAATAAGCTGCTTATACTGAGGATTTTTTGTCCTCTTGTAAGCATTCATTGCCATATCCCAGTATATCGCCTGGGTCCAGATGGCTCCAACGGCCGTTGGTTTTCCTGAATCCCTGTAATAAAGCTTCCTGTTCGGATCAAACAGATACCTGTTAAACGCGTTGAACGCTGTATCTGCATCAGCAGAAGTAAAAGAAGGGACAACGTCGTAGTTGGGTATATACGGTTTTTCATCGTCAGCCTCATTACATCCTGTAAAGAATGAGAGGAGAACGATTGACAGACAATAAAAAAAACTTGTCATCGGGATTTTATATTTGTTCATAATTGATTCTTTAAGATGTTATTGTAAGGTTAAGCATATAAAAAGCTTAATGATTCTTAAATCCGGATTAAGCATTTTATACTTATAACTTACAACTTATTACTGATCTCTTAATATCCTGGGTTTTGCACCAGCGCTTTGTCAATATCTATTTCGCTTTGTGGTATGGGGAAGAAATACTGTCTTTTATCAAAAACACGATCTTCTACCTTTGTCCTCTTATAGAAATTGTCTCCATCGGCTTCAACGTTCATACCATAAATAGCCTTATTCTGGTTCTGTTCTGCAGTGCCCCAGCGTCTTACATCGAAAAAGCGGGAATTTTCAAAAGCTAATTCCACTCTTCTTTCGGCCATGATTGCTTTTGCCATCTCCTGTGAGTTTGCCGGTACCGGCAATGCGTTTGTCCCTGTTCCATACTTTGGTATACCAGCCCTTTCCCTTATAAGATTGACGTATTTCAGGATATCAGGATTAGATGGATCAGATTCGTTCAATGCCTCTGCATAATTCAGATAAACCTGCGCCAAACGTAACAGGATACAAACGCGGTCTTCAGTTCCTCTCGGTCCTTCAGGAGCACATTTTCTCACAACATATCCTGTTTTAGAAAAGTCATTGACACCCTGCAGTTTTCCGGCATTTCCAGAATAGGTAAGGTCTGTGTATATAGCTCCGTCCTTATCATATAACCATTTCTGACCACAGAATGTAATATCAGCATAAAAGCGGGGCTCTCTGTTATAATACATTCTGCTTGTGTTTGCAGGAGCAAGCACACGGGTTGAAACTACCGGATCTTTATAATCACTGGTTATTTTTCCGGTCTCTGAATAGCCCGAAGCGGTATTTATAACAGGAGTTTTACCGTCAGTTTCATATCCTGAAACAGCAAGCTGGCCATTTGACATAAAATAAGCATCCACCATTTCCTGCGTAGCCCCTAAGGCGCCTCCGCCTTTATAGTCAGAGTTAACTCCTTTATGGTTAGGCGTTCTGTCGTACTGCATCGTCCCGGAGGAAGTTCCTATCCTGTAGAAAATCAATTCGGTATAGCCCGACAGTTTAGTATAAGCGCCGCGGTTGGCGGCACGGCATGATAAATATGGATCCAGTACCCCATTGGTATATTCACGCTGCAGATCGTAGAAACGGGGAACGTAATCGGCTATAAAGCTGGCTGCTTCGTCGGCTGCAGCTTTCCATCTGGTTTTCTTATCTGCATCCGACAGTTGGGGAAATAGTTTTTTTCCATCCTGATTGGTAAGGCCTGCAAAATATTGATTGCTGCCGTTGAACAAAGGACTTGCGCGGAACATAAGCGCCTCGATGATGAAGGCACGTGCTACCGTTTTATCGATTCTGCCATATCCCTCGCTGCTTGGGCTGCCTTCCAGGGAGACTTGCTCTATCAGACCTCCATTTATTGCACTTCTAAGTTCTGAAACAATGTAGTCGAAGCATTCGTCGGCGCTGTTTCTTGGCACCTGAAGTTCATCGAGGGGGGTGTCCTGAGAAATAATATCCCCGATAACCGGAACCGGCCCATAGGCCCTTACCAGGTAGAAATAGTAAATAGCCCGCAGGGCCCTGGCTTCAGCTACCCATTGATTTTTTGTTGTTTCTGACAACTCAGGACATGTAGGGGCATATTTTATAAAATCCGTTGCGGTATGAATACCGGTATACCAGCTTTTCCATCGTCTGCCTATAAGACCATCGGTGGCTGTAACTGTATTATTATTCCATAAATGGCTGAGAACAGATGTCCAGGTATATTCAGCTTCATCACTGGCAGCAGTCCACGGTCCATAGGTTTTATAGAGTTCAGTTTCCTGCAACTGCCTCTGGTTATATTCGTCGGGAATATAGGTGTAAACACTGGCAAGATATTGCTTTGTAGCATCTCTTGTTTCAAAGATTTTTTCCATCGACAGCCTGTCTGTAGGCACCTGGTCGAGATATTTTTTACAGGAGGTGCTCAGAAATAAAGCAAGCATTCCTATTGCGATATATAATTTTTTCATCATGATCTATTAAAAAGAGAAATTAACACCCATTGAATAGCTTGAAATATTTGGGTATTTCGTTCCATTGTTTGTATTTAACTCAGGGTCCCACAGCTTAAATTTACTCAGAGTGAAAAGGTTGGTACCCATCATATAAACAGAAGCATTTTTCAGATTAGCCCTTTTTATCCAGCTTTTCGGAAGGTTACAGGAGATCTGCATCGTCTTTAATCTTAAAAAGCTTACATCTTTCTGCCACCAGGTACTGGTCTGGAAGTTATTGATATTACTGGTTTGATCAGAGCCATAGGCTAAACGGGGATAAAACACATCCTGATCTGGATTTTCGGCGGTCCAGCGGTCGTCAATATTTGAGAAGAGGTTACCGCCTCCACCGTCGCCTCTGAACGGATTAGCACTGTTACCGCTCAGCATCCTGTCGGCGTCATGCACTCCCTGAAATAAAAGGCCCAGTGAGAATTGTTTATAAGTAGCGTTAAAACCAAATCCGTAGATAATTTTAGGCACATCACCCCTGCCAATATACGACTGATCGTAAGCATCTATCTTCCCATCGCTATTCAAATCCCTGTACCTGATGTCTCCGGGCTTTACTTCGCTGAACTGAACAGGGAATGGCCTGAGAACGGCTGCTTTATCTGCAGCAGCTAAAGACTCCCACCTTCTGATATCGTCGATCTGCTCCTGTGTATAAAGGCCATCGGCAATATATCCTTTGCGGGCATTTACGTTACTGCCCCCTTTATTCATCCACGGATAACGCTGGGTCGGTTGATCGCTGTCTATCCATTTGTCTTTATTATAGGTAAAATTTCCTCTTAAAGAGATCAGCCAGTCGGTACCGAACCGTTTGTTATACTCAAGTGACGAGTCAAAGCCTTTATTATCTACCACTCCCACATTCCCGTACGGATCAGACATGTACCCCAGGAATGAAGGGATAGACTCATTTCTTTTCAGTAAAATATCTGTACGATGCTCCTTAAACAGATCGAAAATAATCGACAGATCGTCTCTCATTAATTTCAGATCTATTCCCAGATCCTGTTTACGGGATTCTTCCCAGCCTATATTTACCGCATTATTGTTTACTTTAACCCCACTGGTTTTACCGTTGTTGCTTCCCCAGTTATATCCAAATCCACTGTCGTACGCCATCTGCTCAAGGAACATAAACCGCCTGTCTGAAACATTACTGTTCCCTATTTTACCATCGGTATACCGGACTTTCAAAAATGACACGACATCTTTCAAAGGTTCCCAGAATTTTTCATTGGATGGTACCCATCCCACTCCAAAAGCAGGAAACGTTCCGAATCGTTTGCTGGGGGCAAAGTTTTCAGAACCGTTATATCCGATATTAAACTCGGCAAAATAACGGTCGTCCCATGAATAAGTAGCACGTCCGGCAAGCCCCATCATTCTGTAAGGGATAGACGATTCAAGCGAACTTACAGGGTACAGGAGTTTATTCTGCTCATTGAACAGCACCAACCCTCCTATACGGTGTTTACCGAAAGTCCTGTCGTAGGTAAGAGATGCTTCGAGGTAGGTCTTTTTATTATTGTCACTGGATGTTTGACTGAAGCCCAGCACGTTAGAACCTGCATAAGTCTGCACCAATATAGGTTGATTGTTAAGATCGTACGGAACATCGCGGTTAGTAAAATAGAATGTAGACTCCCGTTTGCCCTGATTAATGTTTACATTATTATATACGTCGTAGGCAAACATCCCGGAGAGTTTTAACCCTGAGGTGAGCATTCCCAGGTCCTGCGTTACCCGCAGGTTTGAATAAATCTGATTTCTGGTTTGATTACTGAATCCCCTTCGCGTGGCATCTGCATACGGATTGCGGTACCCTCCATTCGGATTAAGTCCCGGCACATATGCCTTCCCGTTCACATAAAACATTTTCGGATAATCTACCGGCGTAATCTCCATAGCTGCCGAATAGATATCGCCTGAAGAGATTGCAGGATAATTGCCTTCTCCAAGATACCCCTGGGCTCCGATATCAACAGAAGTCGACTCGGTAACTTTTAAGTTGAGATTAGTAGTAAAATTATACCGGTTAAAACTCATCTTAGAGTTATAATTTTCGATGTTGTCGGTTTTCATTAACCCCGTTTCATTATAATAGCTCACAGATGCGTAGTAATTTGCACTGGCGCTGCCCCCTCTTACATTTACATTTGCACGCCGGTTATGCCCCCAGTCGTTAAATATTTCATCAAGCCAGCTTACGTTAGGGTATAAATACGGGTCAACGTTATTGCGGGTGTTATTGATAACAGACTGTGAATATTTAGGTTGCTGACCGCTGTTCGCCAGAGCTTCATTTACCACGTTCATATAAGTTATGCCATCAGAAAGGTCAACTCTTTTGGTAAAACGTGTAATTGATTCATAATAGTCGGTACTTACAACCGGCTTCCCGATTTTTCCCGGCTTCGTTTTTATCAGGATAACCCCGTTAGCGCCCCGTACACCATACACTGCCGTTGCAGATGCGTCTTTAAGGATTGTTAATGATTCAATATCTTCGGGGTCAATGTCGTTAAAGCCGCGTTCCACTCCATCCACCAGGATGAGCGGGCTTGACGAATTTGGAGTAGAGATCCCGCGGATCCAGATATCAGCACCGTCTTTGCCCGGTTCTCCGGTACGCTGAACTGCAACTACCCCTGAAAGGCGCCCGGCTAAAACACTGGATAAACTGGCCGAAGGCGTTTTTATATCTTTCATTTTCAGACTTGCCTGAGATCCGATATTGCTTATTTTACGCTGTTCTCCGAATCCGACAACCACCAGTTCATTTAGTGTGTTAACCATTTCTTCAAGAACTACATCGTAGATATTTTTACCACCCGCTTTCACTTCTATCTCTGTGGCATTAAACCCGACGAACGTAAATCTCAGTACAACATCCTTATTTCCGACACGAATTTCGTAGCGGCCATCCGCATCTGAAGTGGTACCGACGCCGGTACCTTTTATTGCAACACTCGCACCTGGTAAAGAGACACCTTTTGAATCAGTAATCCGACCGGTTATTTTTCTGTCGTCCTGCTTATTAGAATCAAATACAGGGGGTTTACCGGTTATAAGTACCGTTTTACGGTTAATAATATATTTAAGAGGCTGTCCGGCAAAACACTGTTCCAGAACATCTGTAAGCTCTTCATTTACAACATTTACTGTAATAGGCTTTAAGTCCTTAACAGAAACATTATTATAAAGAAAATCAAAATCAGTTTGTGTTCTTAGTTTCGCCACTACTTCCTTTAGGGAAGCGTTTTCAACCTTTAAGCTTATTTTTTGAGCATTCGTTGTTGAGGCCCTGAGCTGCAACAACACTGCTGTTATTAAAATAAAGGTTAATTTCATTTTTAAGAGTACATTGGATATTATGCAAGCCCTATTCCTGAACACCAGTCCAGTAAATTTTTTATACATTTGAATGTTAGATTTAATTAAAAATGATTGTTAGTTGCAATTAATTAATTATCCTAATCCAGCTTATTAGCTGCGCTGCCGGGAGCGGGACCAAACGCTCCCGGCTTTCAGGATAATTTATACCTAAAGCCCGCAGGCATTTTAGCCTATGTTATTTCTTTCATCAGATTTTATAATTAATGCTTATTTTGGTTATTTGCAGGTTAGCTTAAAAGCGAATCAGTGTTGATCCACTTTCGGTAGTATGATTAGTATATATTCGAAATAATTACCCTCCTTCCTTCGATTTTAAAATGTATTTTCCCCAATAATTCCAGGTTATGCAAAATCTCAGATAAATTTGCCGAACGGGAGAAAGTTCCTCCAAACCGTTCATCTTTATTAAAACTATTATATTCTACATCCACATTATACCAACGGCTTATCACTTTCATTATACTGATTATGTCCTGGTTATCAAATATAAAATAGCCGCTCTTCCACGCAAGCACTTCAGATGGATTAACATTAGAAACATCGATCGGGGTGCTGTTCACAAAAACGTTGGATTGCTGTCCCGGCCTTAATAATTCTTGCTGCCCCAAAGAGAGATCGTTCACCAGCACGCTTCCTTCCAATAAAGTAGTGCTGATATTTGGTTCGTCATTATATGCCTTCACATTAAAGTTCGTGCCTAATACTTTCACTTCCTGCTGAGCTGCTTTTACGATAAATGGATGGGCCTTATCTTTTGCCACTTCGAAATAACCCTCTCCGTCCAGTTCAACCCGGCGCTCATTTTTAGTAACGAAGTTTACAGGATATTTCAGAGAGGAGGCAGCATTGAGCCATACGTTTGTACCGTCGGGCAGGCGTACCTGGTATTGCCCGCCTCTTGGAGTCTCTATGGTGTTGTATTCTGAAGCTGAAGTATTATTGCTCAGATCAGAAACAGTATAGATCAGTTTCCCGTCACTTGTTTTGGTGATTACAATGCCCGACTGTTTAGCGATCGCTCCGTTTGCAGCATTGGTCAACGATATTTTTTTTCCGTTTGATAAAGTAAGATAAGCTTTATACCCTCCGGGCTTAATATCATTTTTAATCAGACGACCGGCTTTTATCAACGCGGCATTTCGCTGGCCCTGATAAATCAGTACACCAAATGTACCTATGATAAATAATGAAGCAGCAAAAGCCAGCTTCATATATAACGGGTACCCGTGAGATTCTGGCTTTACCTGAAAGGTGGCTGAGGAAGAGATCCTTTGTTTCAATAAGGCAAATTGTTCTTCTGATTCTTTCAGCTTTACTTCATGGGCCAATGCTATAATTAAGCTTTTCAATTCTTCTACCCTGGCGCGGTACTCAGGGTTTTCCGAAAGCCATTTCTCCCATTGACGACTGTCATTTTCGTTGCGCGAGAAGCAATAGTTCAGAAAACTCTCGTCATTAACCAGGTGTGAAATGTCTTTGTCGGGCATATACTATTGTAGCTAATCAGACAATAGAGCAATATGCTTTATCTTTTCACTACTGGTTATGAAAAAATAATATAAAAAATAATGAAATTGTGATAATGGCAAGGGAGAGCATACTTAAATGCTCTTTTGAAATAAGTAATTTCAGTTTATCAACTGCCTTATAAACAGTATTATAAACCGTATTTACCGAAACGTTATTGATGCCTGATATCTCTTTGTAAGACAATCCCAGGTAAAATTTCTGATAGACCATTTTTCGCTGCTTTTCGGGCAGCTGGCTTACATACGTCTTTAATATTTTACTTACGTCGTCCTGAATATTCTGCCTGATGTATAAAGACTCTACTGAGGGAGTTGCAGTATAACCGGGCAACTCATACACCTCAAGACTATATGCTTCGCTGAAGTTCTCTTTACGGAATAGCTTCCGGAGAAAGGCTGTGATGATGTAACTATGATGATCTTTAATATTGGTTAACTTTTTACGGTTTTCCCATAAATAAAGAAAAAGGTCGTTAATGCAATCTTTAACCTTACCCGCATTAGCCCCCTTTTTAAAACCTATGAAAGAAAGATAATGGTAATAATGAGTGTACAGGTCATAATAAGCCCTCTCATTGTCCTCAAGGATGAAAATAGCCCATTCCTGTTTTAAACCTGCCCCTTGTTTCACACTCTTTTAATTTTACACTTATCCGCAGAATTACTTTTCAAAGCAAATTAAACGATTTAGCAAAGGTATTGATTTTTAAATAAAAGTCAGGGTCTGATAATTTTCTTAACAGGCGGCTTCTGCTTATATCTCTTGCCGGCTTTTTTGAAAAGGTCAGAGAAGGTCCGGGGGGCGATACATACAGGGGATATTATGCATTGATACAGAAAGGGATAGCGATACCGGGGTTGAATGTTAGTTATTCGTGACCGGTTATTAGTTACCGGTCACAAACAACGGGTTATAAGCCTGGAGTAATTTGTTTCATATGCCTTGAGCGGAAGAGCATCTGGTTTTCATCTTCGACATAGCCGCACCAACTCCTGTTCCTAAAATTTGCCCCACCATAATACGGCTTGTTTATTTTACTAATACTGGCCTGATTGGTTCGCCGCTGATGTTTATTACGCCATCTTCTGAAATATTAAAATCATTGATATAAGACGTCCGCGGCCCTACACTGTTAACGCTTGCATGAGCATGATAAATATACTTATAGCTTCCACCCGCACTAACGAATGGTGCTCCATGTCCAGTACCCACCAATCCGGCAGCAGCAGGCTTATCTCTGCGCAGGATTGGATTTCCGCTATATTTCTTCCAGGGCCCCTTCGGTGAACCCGCCGTGGCATATCCTACAGCATAATCCTGGCTTTCATAGTGGTTGGCAGAATAAATTAAATAATAAGTACCGCCTCTCTTCAGCACAGAGGGACCTTCTGCAATGGTGCCCTGTTTTCTTTCCCACGGGTCTTCAGCACTGATACATTTTGTCAGCGTCCCGGTCTTTATGCTATTCAGGTCGTCATTCATTTCTGCTACCCAAATAACATTACCGTCCGTAAAACGTACATAGTATAGATAAGGAGTCCCGTCATCATCGATAAAAAAAGAGGTATCGATCCCTTTTTCGTTAGCCACAATAGGCTTTTTCTCATACTGTACAAAAGGCCCTTCGGGTCTGTTAGCCGAAGCCACACAAATATGCTCATCGACGGAATAGAACATATAAAACCGGTTTTTTGACGCCACATAATATACTTCAGGAGCCCAAAACCACCTGTCTCCCCATGAATTTTCTGGCGACAAAGCAAGATTTGCACTTCGTTTCCAATGCTTAAGGTCTTCTGAGATGTACACTTCAAAGCCGTTAATCCGCGTACCGTAAGCATAATATTTGCCGTCGTAATACAACACAAATGGGTCTGCAACAGGCAATTTGTTATCGATGATCTCATAGGACACTGGAGCATCCTCTTTAGCAGGGGTGGCAGTGATCATCGTTTTTTCTGACCGTTTTCCGTAGTTATCAATGGCCACAGCAGTAATCTGATAGGTTGCATATACAGGCAGTTTAAGCAGATAAGAACCTGTTTTCTCACCCAATACATTTACATTGACGTTGACCGTTATAGTATTTTTCTCATCAACATCTCCCGCCCGTATATAAGAGATCGCAACAGAAACTATATTCGATGTATTACTCCAGGCAATTTTCAGCTCGTTCGCACGATCCGTCTCTTCTGCAATAAAGTTGGTAACCTGATCCACTTTTTCATTTTCCTGATTCCCCGCCTGTTCTTCATCAGGAACTGCAGGATCGTTATGCCCACAGGATGAGGTCAATGTAAGAGATAGTATCAGGCATGTGATCAAAAATAAACAATATTGAATACTTCGCATAATTGTACATTTTTAAAATGTTGAAAGGATTAATTATTCCGCTATTCTCCCGAAGGTGCTTCTATATTTTGTCCGATCTTCGCCGGCACCCCGAAATTCGGTGTGCCATCAGTATTCCAGATAAACTTCTGGATCCTTACATTGCGACCGTTATTATCTCCCGCGTTCGGAAGCGAACGGGCGTGATAAATAATCCAATCCTCTTTACCGTCGGGAGATTTAAAAAAGCCGTTGTGCCCCGTACCATAGGCACCTCCTGCAGGATTTTGAGAGAAAACCGGTGAACTTGCTTTAACCCAATCTGAACGGACCATAGGATCGCCACCTGTTTTTAACCTTAACAATCCAAGGCTATAGTTATCTACCCAATAACCACTTCCGGAATAGATCAAAAACACATCGCCTTCCGGGTTCTTTAATATTTCAGGGCCTTCGTTAATGGCTGCACCATATTTCTCCCACGCATATTCGGGGGCTGAGATCAGTACCCGTTCGCCATCTATTGTCCACGGGTTGCTCATTTTGGCGATATAAAGATTCTGAGGAGCGGCTCCCGCTATCCCTCCCGACCATATCATATACAATTGATTGTTGTGCTCCAGGATTGTTCCGTCGATTGCCCATTGATCGGTCGGGTCTGCTATTTTCCCTTTGAACAACCAGCTTCCCTGAAGCGGGTTGCCCGAAGCATTTTCAATCACATACATGCGGTGATTGGCATTGCTGCCATCATCTGCGGCAAAATATGCATACCATTTGCCGCTGATCCTATGCAACTCAGGCGCCCATAAGTTCTTTGAATAACCCGTACCCGAAGCCGGTCTCCATAAGGTTACCGGAGTGGCTTTACCCAGCTCAGAAACTTTCTTTGTAGGGTACACCACAATGCTTCCTCCCTGGGTATAGGTATAATAATAAGTTCCTTCACTTTCTATGATCCAGGGGTCGGCACCACTCAATAATGGATTTGTGAAGGTAGCAATTTCTATCGAACCCGGGGTGGCAGTGATCATCGTCTTTTCTGACCGTTTTCCGTAATTATCGATGGACACAGCAGTGATCTGATAGGTTGCATATACAGGCACCTGAAGCAAATAAGTACTTTCTTTCTGGCCGTATACATTTACATTGACAGTTACTGCATTTTTCTCATCATCTCCCTCCCGAATATAAGAGATCACAACAGAAACTATATTGGATGGATTAGTCCAGGCAATTCTCAGCTCATTCGCATGATAAGTCTTTTCCGCGATAAAGTTGGTAACCTGATCCACTTTTTCATTTTCCTGATTCCCCACCTGTTCTTCATCAGGAACTGCAGGATCATTACGCCCACAGGATGAAGTCAGTGTAAGAGATAGTATCAGGCAATTGATCAAAAACAAATGATATTGAATACTTCGCATAACATACATTTTTAAAATTTTGAAAGGATACATAAAAGAGATTGAGATTACCATTTCATGACCTGTTCGAAATTCGGCATTCAAATAGTGGAATTGACATGTGCCGAAGGCGCCGGTTGATCAGCAATTATATGAATCAAGCTGTTTTTTCCAGTGTATGATGGCGATTTGATCCCACCCATAGAAATTGTATAGCTGAAGTTAATAATATTATGGGGTTGCCCGAAAATACTGACAACCCCACATATTATTAACAGATCTTTCCTTCTACCATTGAATTTGCTGATCCTCATCAGGTATCAATGTATTCAGGTCGCGTTGCATGGACAATGTACCATCTACCCTATATTTAAGGCGTTGTCCGGGGACCGTAGTATAATCCTCAAACTCGTATGACAAATAAAGTGTAATATAGATATGTTTCATATATGGAAGTTGTGGGTCCCATTCCTCATTCTTTGTATAATAAGATTGCGCTGCCCCCAGCTTAAATTTGTTATTTCCCGCATTATCACTCCAGATTTCCAGTTTCCGTTTTTGAATATCTATGATCTCATCCGTAAACCGGATAAATACTTTATAATTTTTGCGGTCCAGATAATCTATATCCCTGGTTCCGGCATAGAGAAAAATGGTTTTATTATCCGCCACAAAAGTCCGGTAGGTATTCAACGTCAGAGGGTCGGTATTCCCTTCAAGGAATATATAATACAACGTGCCGCCGTATTCGCCAGAGTAATCATTAAATGGACTAATACGTAACATAGCTCTCCGGTATTGTTTGTTTGGATTAGCTTTATAATCGTACGAAGGATCATCCAGGATCTGCAAGGGTAATACCCATTTATCAGATTGATCCAGATCTCCCAACGTAAACTCGATCGGTACTGTAACCGTGCTTACACCCGCCGGCACCTCTATTGTTTCGGGCATGCTATAATATTTGCTATCCAATTGCCTGAAATATAGCTCCTGGCGCTCGCCATATTGCTCCTGATTTAATCTTGCCAGCGTATCAGCATCCAAGCCGATATGTATGATACGACTTTTAGTATTTGGGGTTGAACCACTGATAACAATCGGAAGGTTGAATCGTACTTTTCCTTCAGGATTATACCGTAAGTTACACGATGTTACTCCCTGAGCATTGGGTTCTGCTTTAAATGATGCCATTTGGATGAATTGTTCATCTTTCCATTCATCATTACATGAAACAAAGCATATCGCTGTTGTTATCACTAAATATAGAATATATATATTCTTCTTCATTGTTGCAAATTATTATATAATAACTTATTCAGGATTTGTCCAGCCAGGATTTTGGGTCAGCTCTTTGTTGCGTTTAAGTTCATCAAAATGGATAGGCCAAAACCACATCTTAAGCGTAAATATAGAAGGTAACGACGGGATCGCGACGGGTGTATGGAAAAGCACTGACTGCTCTCTGGTAGAATAGGCATTACAGCCATAAATCGGAGCTGACTCCTCTGCCGCAGCATCCGTCCAGCGGCGTAAATCGAAATAACGTTGTCCTTCGGCAAATAACTCGATCTGCCGCTCCCGTTTCAATTTTATACGGAATTTAGCCGGATCTGCATATACATCACTTGTATAATCAGGCACTCCGCCGCGGATCCGAACAGGCTGGATCCCTTTTTTCATTTCCACAATATCCCGCGATATAGAATGAGTTTTGCTGCCATCCCATGAAGGAATACTATAGGATCCATTCAATTCATTCAATGCTTCCGCATAGATCAGCAGCACTTCCGCATAGCGGATGGCAGGATCAACTTTTTGCTTCATGCGGGACTGATCGTATGCAGTAACAGCCACATTACTGATATCATCCGGGTGTATATACTTCTTTACGCCAACCCCTGAACGTGGCCAGTAAGTTGTATTCTTATACCCGTTAGGGTCTCCCCGATAGTAAAATATCTGCACATTG
>JAATFW010000184.1 GCA_015654985.1 Sphingobacteriales bacterium
AATGCAGATGCCGATTATACCTATGCAAATAACTTTGATCTCGATGGAATTGGTTCATACAGTTCACAATCGTCCTATATAAGTTCTTCTTACTGGATAGTGAACGATGGGATTTTAAAATGGATAAAAACTGATATGACAGGATTGGTCTCTCCTTTTAAGAATCTGGGCAGTGGCGATTTCATCGCAGAACTTCAGATGCGTATTCCCGTCAGTTCATCTAATTTAAACTGGATTGGTTTTCAGTTTAATAAAAATACCCCGGATAATTCATCAGGGACTACTTTAATATTAAGGCCTAACGGGAATGTGGAACTTCAGAACGCCGCCGGGCAAATACTTGGATCTGCGCAAGCCGCTTCTGGCAGCTCTTCATGGCACTATTTCAGAATTATAAGGAAATCGGGAACGGTGGATATATATCTTAATGGAAAATTACTTCTTTCAAATATTAATACAGGCAGTATTTTCGGGGGTTATGTTGGATTGCTGGCTAACAATTGCCTGGCAGAATTCGATAATATGAGAATATATCCCAATGGCGGAATAGCTACAGCTACAGGGTATGATAAAGATTTTCTGCGGGTAAGATCCGTTATCAATGATCAAGGCCTGATGTACGGGAACCTGTATGATAACTTGGGCCGCTTAGTCGCAAAAACAAGGGGAAACGAAGGAGTTCAAACATTTACTTACCGTTCATCTGTACAGAACAATAACGGCGAATGGAATCCTAATGACCCGGACCTTGTTTTAAAAACAACTATCCAGGATAAATCGGGTATATGGGAAGATTTTATGACGTCAGGCAATACCTGGTCTTTAATAGACAGAAATAACGGAACGTTTATAAGTGCAGGCACCTCTTCAATTGGAGGATGGGGACTTACTTCATATGGACAGGCTACTAACAACCTTACAGACAGTTATGTTTTAAACCTTTTCCAGCCTCTTTCCGGGAGGGTCTGTGTTGAAATGAGTTTGATGCATTATGGAACTGCAACGGACTGGAACCTGGGAATCGCCATGGGAGGGGCGGCATGGGATGGTTCGGACGGAGGCACAGACCTTGCCGTTTACAGCAGTTTTAATGGGGCGAAGGTATGGAACACCTTTTCTGAAGGCCAGTGGAAACCTGTAGCGAATCCTTTTGATGCAAACCGCTGGTACCGTGTGAAAATTATTGCCGATCTCGATAAACAAAAGGCAGATTATTATATAGACGGAAAATTGCTTCTCCGGGATGCCCCTTTCAGAATGTCATCGGCTAATATCAGTAAATTAAGCTTGTTCAGTTATAATCTGGGCGCTCAAAACACCTGGTTTATTCAGAATCTTCTTGTATATAGCAATCCCGTTCAATCTGTTGAATATTATGCCGCAGATGGTAAGCAGATCCAGGTCCAGACCGAAGAACCAGGCAACCAGATACTGGTTTCAGAAACAATGTATGATGAAGTTGGACGAGAAACAATTGTAACCAAGCCTACTAAAGTACCTGCGCGGTTTGGTTACAGGGATGGATTTATTTCACAGGTAGACCAGAATAAAGTTTACGGAGAAGTAAGTACCTATAACCCGGATGATAACAACTTCCCGTTCAGTAACGCCATTTATGAAGCATCACCTCTGGGCAGGTCTTTATCTTCCAGCTTACCCGGGAATGATTTTAACGTTTCAACCGTATTTCCGTCATCCTCAATTAAAAACTCCCCGGTAGTATCATATGGTAACAACAGTGTTTTTCCCGAAATTGGGGGTAATTATTTAGCTAAAGCATATTTTGTAACCAAGCTGACCGATGCAGATGGTATTGTAAGTTACAAAATGAAGGATAAGGCAGGGAATACAATCAGGGAGAAATCAGGCAGTATCGTTCATTCTTATGAATACGACAGGGAGGGTAATTTAGTTAAGGTATATCAGCCAAACTATTTCACGCCACCGCCGGTAGGTTTAGGACAAGGTACTACTCTTACTTTAAACCAGTCCAACACAACAGGCGAGTACACAGCAACGGGCTCTATTTCTTTAACACCAGGTTTTAGCTCGTCAGGAAGTTTTCATGCTTATATAAGCGCTTCTGCTGGTAATGCAGATTATATCAGGGTAATGACCTATGATCACTGGGGAAATGTTCTTACTGAAACAACCTCAGATAATGGTACTACCCGGTATTTATATGATAAAGTAAAACGGGTGCGGTTTATGCAGGATGCAAAAGGATCAACCTCTGGTTCTTTAGCTGTTTCCTATATAATTTATGACCAGCTAGGCCGTATAACCGAAGAAGGTTATCTTCCAGGAGCTGAATGGAACGAAACAACCCTTAACAGCTATCTGAGTAGTTCTCCTTATTCCGCTTCGGGTTACCCGTCCGGTCGTATCTGGCGTAAACGGTATTATTACGGAACTAATACTAGTTCGCTGTATGATTGGAACAGGCTGCTTACCGTTGAAGTAAATAACAATACGGATGTATCAGCAGAAGTCGTGGAGACTTTTAGTTACGACAGTGATGGAAATGTTGCCAGAAAGGGCGTTAAAGCAGCCGGAGAAAGTGAATTTACCTATATTGATTATGAATATAACAACCAGGGGCTTGTTACCCTTACCAACTATAATGTCAGCGGATTTAACCCTGTAGATAACACGTATGATATAGCCGGCCGCCTGGCAAAGGTAAGCAGCGGGGCAACCAGCTATGCCCTTTACAGCTATAATAAAAACGGAGCACTGGCCAGTGAGAACTTAAATAATAACACCATCAGCCGGACTTATCAGTACAATTCAGCAGGCAGACTGACCCAACTGGACGACCCTTACTTCAGTGAAAGCTTAAGCTATACCAGCGGAGGTGCAGGCGGAGCGGGTTATTACAGCGGGTTGATTGCCGGAACAGGGATTACCTATAAAAGCGGTTCCTGGATAAGCCCGCCATCTTCTTACACTGTAGGGTACAAATATGACCGGTACGGGCGTTTGCTGACAGCAGATAACTCGATCAACAGCTACGATCTTGGTGTAGGGGATACTATAAAATACGATGCCAATGGAAATATCCTGTTCTTCAACCAGAATAACACGCCGAAGACTTATACTTATTTCAGCGGAAAGAACCGGCTGAAGAACATTACCGGCAACGAACAGCAGCAGTTTGATTATGACGCTAACGGCAATGTGATCAGGAGCGATCCTAAACAGATTAGCAGCATCCTGTACGATCCGTATTTTAATTTGACCAGCCAGATCAGTACGGCAAATTCGGTCACCTCTTTTCAGTATGGCGCTGGAGACCAGCGGGTGCTGAAGAGCAACGTTGCAGGAGGAATTACCCGGAACACCTATTACATCCATGGAGCGAATGATTACCCTCTGATCGAGAAAGGGCAGGAAACCAAAATCTATATTTATGGCCTGAACGGCATGATTGGCATCCGGCAGAACAACCAGACAGAATACCTGCTGCAGGACCATTTGGGCTCTACCCGTGTAGTAGTAGCCAACAGTGGTACCGTGCTGGCGCACTATGATTACCAGGCCTATGGCTCCCTGATGCGGTCTACCAACCCGAATCAGGTGAACTATGAATATACCGGGCAGGAACAGGATGATGAAACCGGATTGCAGAACTACAGGGCCAGGATGTATGACAGTGATTTGGGAATCTTCTATGCTATAGATCCTGAGGCTCAGTTTCCTTCTCCGTATTCATATACAAATAATCCTATATCTTATACAGATCCAGATGGAAACTGGTTCGGAATAGATGATGGAATTGCTGCTGTATTAGGAGGAACAATTAACCTTGTTAGTAATGCAGTGCAGGGTAATGTTAAAGGATTTGGAAGTGCACTTTCGTATTTTGGAGTTGGAGCTCTGTCGGGTGAGGCAACCCTCTATGGAGGGCCGTTAGCGGGTGCAGCAGTATTAGGGCTGGGGAATAATCTCACTGCGCAGGTTTCAGCAAATGGGTGGCAGCATATAAACCCCGGGCAACTCGCTGCATCTATGGTTATGAGTGTTGGCACATCATGGGCTGGAGGGCAACTTAGCGGAGTTCTTTCACCTTATACAACCAGCTTAACTTCTCAAATTGCGAGCCCTTTAGCAAGAGAAGCCCTGACACAGGGCATAACAAATTCGGCAAGTGGATTTGCTTTGGGAGCGGGAACTTCGTTACTTAGTGGCAATGGCTTGGCGGATGCACTGGGGGATGGTTTAAGTGGGGCATCATCGGGCTTTGGAATGGGGCTTGTTACCGGTGGCATTGCCGGATATCAATATGCTAAACAAAATCATTTGGGTATCTGGAGTGGACGAAGTACCCTTGCGCCAATTAAACCATTAGAGAGTGTTGGTGTTGAGTTTGCATTTACGAATACAGCAGGAAGACATATGGACGAAATAATAACGAGGGGAGAAAATAAGGGACAGCTTTCGAGGCCATATATGAGATCTCCCTTGACCGTCAAAGAGATAATGTCAACAGGTAAAGGCGTTCGTGATGCAACATATAAAGGAGGTAGAAACTGGAGATTGCCAGGAACATTTAGAGATTCAAAAGGAACTTGGGAATTGGGAATTAACCCAAAAACTAAAATCATATATCATTTCAATTTTATAAGTGATCCTAAAAAGTAAGTTAGCTGACTATGAAATTTTTTGTTCAATATACCACAATAGAGAAAAAAACATTGATATATAATACTGAAGAATGTTCCTTTGATACAGAACCTTCAGCTAAGGAAGTAAATTTTGACATAACCATAAACAGGCTGAATCTCACAGCGGTTGATGAAGATAATAAGATTGTTCAGCTATGGGGAGTTAGTGGTTATAATGAATGGAAAGTAATGGACTATCAGGTTCCCGTAAGTAAGCCAGGAATTTTAAGAGTTATGGATAATTTAAAATACGGCTTTATATATCAGGTAGCTGAAGAAGATTGGCCGGTTTATGCAAATCGAGAAACTGGTTGGATCTGTTTCGGAAGTCCGGAAAAGAAGAGTAATATGATAGTGGAATTTGTAAGTAATTGTGTTGCAGTTATAGAAGACGGGAGTCTTTTAGCACTTTGGCTAAAGCCTACCAAATGTAAAACACTGGGTTCTTGATATATGAGAAGCAAAGATTGTCATTAACAAGCAGATCTACGATTGGACTTATATATAATTGTTACAGACTGAGGAGGTATAAGGTTTACAGACGCAGGATTTGATATGTATTTTACGAATACGCAATAACCGAATGAGGAAAGATACTATAGATTATAGTTATGGACAGCGAAAAGCCTTTCTTGAGATTAAAAGTTGATTGGCAAGATGAATCTATGTTTGAGTTAACTGTATCAGCATCTAATACGATCTTCTGTGGTAAGGCCAGTTTATACGCGTTGCCCAGTGATTTATTGAAATTTGCAGGACAATTGAAAGGATTTCCCCATCGTAGAGAAACTTTGTTTTATGAAGAAGGGAGAACGGGGAACAACGGATACTTTTCAATGCGGTATTATCCTGTCGGATATAATGGTCATGTAGGAGTAGAAATAAATCTTGAAAGTAATCTTTTGGGCGATTATAGAGAGGAAGAAAAGGATAGAGTGAAGTTGGAAATCATTGTTGAGCCTGGTTCAATTGATAAATTCCAAAAGGAATTATATAATTTAGCTGAAACTGAAAGTGGAATTGCTACTTTGTATGGCTGAAACTCCAATTAGACTTAAATAAGTTTGACTCTTTGAGAGAGATGTATTTCGTTGTTCCTAATATATGCATTAAAAGATGGAAGATAAGAAAGAAATTTTGGGATGCTTTGTTTCGGGGCCAGCGATATTATGACGCAGACCAAAAGACAAGAGACATGGCAGATGAAAAATGCAAATTATTTCGTAACCACATATGGGGTGAACAAGGAATTTGTGATGCTTTGAAGAAGCTAAAAAATGAAGATTACGGGAAGGATTTGGAATTAGCCTTATTTCAGTTCTATGTCAACCCGCTTCCCATGGAGTTACAGCATTTAAAGGAGATCGAAAGTTTCAGGAAGAAGGAAAAGGCAATAGGAATACCCATAATTATAAACGACGAAAATTTCTTTAGCAAATCAGATGGGGCCCGATATCATTTTCTAAAGCAGTCTATTTTAGAAAAATTAGATTTACTGGCGGAAGTTGTGAAGAAGAGAAAACTGGATACCAATATGGAATTATTAAAAGCGGATACAAGTAAGGTACTTGATACCGATGTAAAAAGATAAAGAGTATGCCATTGAAAATAAAGACCTTTCTTATTGAAATTCATTTAGATCAAAGCATCACAAAATCGGATCTGGATTTAAGGCATCTTTTGGTAGAGACTATCGAAAGCAGAGATTTTGGGGAAGTTGTAGAAGAAACCTCCTCTTCAGCGATGCTGGAGGTTGTTTTAGAAGTTGCTGAACATGCGAGGGTAGAGGAGGATTTATCAGATCTATTAATTTCTTTAGGATTTAACCAGTACAATATACAAGATATTTCAAACGACGAAAATGATTAATTTACTTGATTCGGGCTCTTTTTTTCCATTTCAAAAAAGCTTTTCTGTATGTTGGCCCGATGGGTGTCCGGATTTTTGGATCATTTAAAATTACATAATCGCATCCTTCGATAGAGCTAATCTTATCAAAATTTATAATAACGGATTTGTTGATCCTGCTAAACTGTAAGGGCAGCTTTGGTTCAATAAATTTCAAGGTCATATAGGTGCCAAAACATTCATCTTCCCGGGTATGAAATGAAAGGTAGTTTCTTGATGATTCTATATATAGAACGTCGGCAAATTTTATTATTGCTTCAACCCTGCCAGACACTCCCCTGGCGTTCGTCTTTATAAAAATTTCCTTATCATTTTTAATTTCGAAGTCCTGAAAAGTTATAGACCTCTTTCGGGAGGTTCTTAAAAGGCTGTTGCCAGCCTCTTGATCCAAATTATTTTGAGATAAGGAAAATTTCCTTTCTTGTCTATCCTCTTCTGATATTTTCTCTGATACATATACCACTAAGCAGAGTTGCCGGAGTAAGGCTATTTCCTGAGGGTGCTTATGAGCAAGGCTCTCGTCCACGATAACGAGGTCTGGCTTGTTTGTTATTATTTCTTTGAAGGCAGTTTGAAACTGAGTTGAAGAACCTAAAAATTCAGAGGAAACAAGGAGAGGGGAATTGATCGTTTCCATAATTGAGATATCCCCGTAAATGTACAAATTGAGCATAA
>JAATFW010000277.1 GCA_015654985.1 Sphingobacteriales bacterium
GATCCTAATATCTGGAGCATGCCCGTTTGGTGGGATTGCGCAACAGATGATGAATATTACGGATACCTAAAATAACGAGCATTTTAAAAAAGATAAGGTATAAAAAAAGAGGCTTTCGCCTCTTTTTTTATTTAAAGTCGGGATGGCAGGATTCGAACCTGCGACCTCCAGCACCCCATGCTGACGCGATACCGGGCTACGCTACATCCCGAAAAGGCATTGCTGCCAATTACTCCGCAAATATAAAACTTGTTCTTATAGTTTTCTAAAGATTCTAAAATTTTCAATTATATGAAACGACAATATCCTCCTTAAGATTTATCAGGATGAATACCTTAGGCACGGGCAGGCATAATAGTGTAAAAAGAAAAAAAATCTTTTTTGAAACTAAAATATGGCATAGCGGTATACTACAGGCAGGGAAAGCATGTTGTATTGATATGTATAGAATGGTATACGGAAAAAAGTTAAAAGTTGTTAAAAGAAGACAAAAATCACTTGCGCCTTTGGAATATTTACTTAGCTTTGCAATGCTCGTATCAATAATGGTACAAGAGGGCGTTTATAAGTAGTGTTGTTTTAACTGATAAACGAGTTTAGAATGGGGAAAAAATTAATAGTAGTAATACTAGTTGTATTTGCTTGTGCCTCCACCCAGGCACAGATAACCAAGAAAACCACAGAAGATCCTGACAATCTTGCAAAAGATTATTTTTCACAGATCATGGGTGTAGCTGTTTCAGCTACTTCAAACGTAAAGTTGTATCAGTTTGTATACGACTGGCTTGGAACTCCTTACCGTTTAGGAGGGGATACAAAAAGAGGAATTGACTGTTCCGGCTTTGCTTATAACCTGTATGAAAAGGTATTCAATACCGTTATAGGGAATAATTCAAGGAATATTTTCAGCATGGTAAATCCTGTTAGTAAGGATGAATTACAGGAAGGCGATCTGGTGTTCTTTAAAATCCACAGCCGGGCAATTTCACATGTTGGAGTGTATCTGGGAAATAATAAATTTGCGCATGCATCCAGTAGCAGAGGTGTAATGATCAGCAATTTAAACGAATCTTACTGGCAACGCTACTATTACAAGGGTGGCCGCCTGATAGAATCTTTAAGAGAACAATTATAATAAATTCAATCAATTATACCTTGCCAAGGTAAAAAGGGCTGGTTTAAAGTATAACTTTAATACCAGCCCTTTATGTTCTATCACATTTTTGCTGTATCCTGAGTATTCCTTACAAGCCCTATTCCGGTAAAGAAGAATACTACTCCCAATATTCCGTATACTATTAATTCGCGTGTGCTGCCGGAATGCTGAACAAAGCCTATCGCAGCATATATAAGTCCAACAATACCCAGTATTGTTAAAATTGTTCCGAAGGTTCTTTTTAAATTCATAGATATCTCGTTTAAACTTAGTTGAGCAAATAAGCTGCCAGAATTAATAAAACAGTTGCTAATCAGCTTTTAGCGTTGGCTGACTGCAAAAAACAACACAAAAAGAAGGGGCATTCTCCATTATGAAGAACACCCTTCTTTTTTATAGTAGCATTTAATCCTTTGAATAGGACACAAAAGACCTGATTAATCAAAAACCCACGTTTCCCTTACCATACCTTCACCCTGCCGGCTTCAGCACGGTACATTTTATCCCCCGGTTTCACGTTAAAGGCCTTATAGAACTGAGGGGTATTAGACAGAGGGCCGTTTACACGGAACATTTCCGGCGAATGCGGGTCTGTACTAATGCGGGTGCGCAGAAGTTCGTCGCGGTCCTTAATTCGCCAAACCTGTGCAAAGGCAAGGAAGAAACGCTGATCGGGAGTGAAGCCGTCAATTTTAGTATTATTTTTGCCCTGTTCTGTGAGCTTAAATGCCTCATAAGCAATAGCCACGCCACCGATATCTGCAAGATTTTCGCCAAGAGTAAGCTTTCCGTTTACATGGAGATTATTTAATACGCTGTACTGGCTGTACTGGTTTACAACCACATCTGCCCTCTTTTTGAACTTATCGGCATCATCCTTTGTCCACCAGTCTTTCAGATTACCATCCTTATCGTATTGCCGGCCCTGATCATCGAACCCATGAGTCATCTCATGCCCTATAACAGCTCCGATAGCGCCATAGTTAATGGCATCATCCGCATCAAAATCAAAGAAAGGAAAGCGCAAAATTCCCGCTGGAAACACTATTTCATTAAACTGAGGGTTATAATAAGCATTTACAGTTGGCGGGGTCATAAACCATTCCTTCTTATCCACCGGCTTGCCCAGCTTATCTGTCATCTCTTTATAGTTGTGCCTGGCAATAGATTGCAGGTTTTCATAATATTTGAACCGGCTTATTACAACATCATCGTAATTTTTCCAGTTGTCGGGATATCCTATTTTTTTGGTAAACGCATTGAGCTTGTCCAAAGCTTGTTTCTTTGTTTCAGGGCCCATCCAGTCAAGCTTTTCAATGCGCGAATGGTAAACCTTTTGAAGGTTATCAACCAGCTTTAACATTCTTTCTTTGGCATCTGCGGGGAAATACTTTTCGACATACAGTTGCCCCAGGAGTTCTCCCAGGCCCTGATCGGTTTTGCTAACCATTTGTTTCCACCGTTCCTGCTGAGTTTGCTGTCCGTTTAACACCTTTCCATAAAAGTCGAATCTTGCCTGCCTGAAGGGCCTGCTCAATGCCGAAGCCGAAGAGCTCAGGGCTTCGAATTTCAGCTTATTTTTCCATATTTCAAGAGGCTGAGTATTAAGCAATCCGGCGAGCGACTTGTAATAAGCCGGCTGGCCTACTAAAATCGTATCCGTTTTAAGCTGCATGCGTGAGAGAAGGTCTTTGATATCAAAACCGGGAACCTGCTTCTGAAACTCTGCCACTGCGAACTTATTATAGTTCTTCACCGGATCGCGCAGCTCAACGGGAGTTAGATGAGATTTTGCAATCTGGGTTTCCAGTTTCATAATCTCATCAGCGATCTTTTTAGCACTCACCGGTTTAGAACCAGAAAGCGTAAAAAGCTTAGTAATGTATTTTATGTATTCGTCCCTGATTTTCTGATTGGCAGGATCTGTATTGAAGTAATAATCGCGGTTAGGAAGCCCCAAACCAGTCTGCTGAAAGTTAACAGCGTTTTTTGTACTAAGCCGGTCGTCGGGGCCTATAAAATAGGAAAAGAGAAAGCCATCCCCTTCTTTAAAACCATCGGCAGCAAAGTTTACCAGTTCCTTTGGGGTTTTAATAGCATCGATCTTTGCAAGTAATGGTTTTACAGGCAAATACCCTCTTCTGTCAATAGCATTGGTATCCATCCCGCTGGTGTAAAAATCACCTGCTTTTTGCGCTTTTCCGTCTTTTCCGTTCGATTTTGCTGCTTCATCCAGGAGCTTACGAAGATCCCGGCGGTTTTCGTCATCAAGAATATAAAAAGATCCCCATCCTGATTCAGAAGCCGGGATCTGCGTTTTCTTATACCATGCACCGTTTGCATACTGAAAAAAGTTCTCTCCGGGACTTACCGTAGTGTCCATTCCTGTTTTATCAAAAAAAACAGTCCGCTTTTTAACACCTGAAGATGAATCTCCGTTCCCTGAACAGGAAGCAAACAGCAATGCGGGAATTGCCATCAGTGTAATTAATTTTCTATGCTCCATAACATTATTAATCTTATTCGACAAACAAAGATGGAAAATGTTACTTTAATCAGAGTATCGTAACGTCATTTTTGCAACCCTGGTCTCCAGCGACTCCGTTGTAAGCTTTTCGCGAAGGCTATCTACCATGATAGGGAAAGCAAAGGGCGTAGGCCTGGAGCAGTTTGTTATAATTACTTTAAGCTTCTGAAGCCTTCGCAACGATTCTCTTAAACGGAATTCTTCCAATTGAAACTGCAGAGCCTCATTATACGCCTGCCTCACCAGGACATTATCAGGTTCGTACTCCCTGAACACGTCAAAAAGCAATGAGGTAGAGGCTTGCAGGTGCCTGTTCTTCATGGTCTTTCCCGGATACCCGGTAAACACCAGTCCTGCTATATGGGCTATATCCCTGAACCGGCGCCGGGCCATTTCGTTAGCATTCAGACTGTTCTGAATGTCATCCAGGAGATTGTCTTCTGTAAACAACCCCGATTTCAGCGCTTCCTCCAGGGGGATGTCTTCATCGGTCAAAAGCTCAAACCCATAATCGTTCATCGCAATAGAATAACTGGCGTCTTTGATCTTTGAGATGCGCCATGCAAATAAAGAGGCCATGCCTTCGTGCACGAGGCGCCCTTCAAAGGGATAAAAGAAGAGATGGCAGCCGTCGCCGGATGTAAACCTTTCAATTAATAATTCAGAACTTTTGGGAAGGTGCGAAAGCCTGGCCTGCATATCAAACAGGGGGCGGAGTGTTTTCACTTCGATATCTTTTTCAATGTGACGGGCCACCTCATCCAGTTTCTTTCTGAACATGGCGGAAAGCTGAGACGACAGGGGAATACGGCCTCCCATCCAACTCGGGATCCTCCCGGAAGTTTTGGCCGACTTCTTAACAAAGGCCGTCATTTCCTTTACTTTTACCAGTTCAAGGCTTCTCCCTGCAAACCAGAAATTATCTCCCGGTTTAAGGCGGGCAATAAAATCTTCTTCAATAGACCCCAGATAACCTCCTGATAAAAACTTGATCCTGATACTCACATCGCTTACAATGGTACCCATGGTAAGCCTGTGGCGCATAGCTACTTTACGGCTGTTTACTTTATAAAGCCCCTTCTCTATCTCTACCTTCAGGTATTCATCATATTTTGAAAGCGTTTTACCCCCTTTTGTTATAAAATCGAGGATCTGTCCGTACTCCTTTTCCCCAAGGTCGGCATAAGCGTATGTGGATTTTAATTCGGCAAAGATCTCCGCAGGCCTGAAGCCGTCTGAAACGGCAAGCGTTACCAGGTATTGGGTGAGAACATCCATTGCAAGCACGATGGGATCGCGGCTTTCAAAAATCCCCTCAACCATCGCCTGCTTGATGGCGGCGCCCTCGAGCAGTTCAAGCGAATGGGTAGGGACAAACCAGGCCCTTGATGTTGCCCCGGGATGATGCCCGCTCCTGCCGGCCCTTTGCATAAAACGGGCAACACCCTTTGGGCTGCCGATTTGGATGACGGTATCGACAGGCCTGAAATCAACTCCAAGATCAAGGCTCGACGTACAAACCACAAGCTTCAGCATCTCTGCATGAAGCGCCTGCTCTACCCAGTTACGCAATTCGTTATCCAGAGAACCGTGGTGCATTGCCATCACCCCTGCATATTCAGGGTATTTATCCAGAATAGCATGATACCATATTTCTGATTGAGAACGGGTATTGGTAAAGATAAGCGTGGTCCTGCTGGCGGCAACAATTTCCATTACCTGGGGCAGAAGCCTGATCCCAAGGTGCCCGGCCCAAGAAAAGGTTTCTATGTTATCAGGGATCACCGATTCGATCACTATTTTTTTATCCAGATTTGCCCGGATAAGTTTAACCCTTCCCCGGGGCATATCATTTCCGAGCAATACATCCCCGGCCTGCCTGAGGTTGCCAATGGTTGCGCTGATACCCCAGATCCTGAGCTTTGTATGGTGAGGGGCGGGTTGAAGGCTGGTACCGGCAATTCTCTTCAGTCTTGAAAGGCCAAGTTCCAGTTGCACTCCACGCTTGGTGCCTAACAGCTCGTGCCATTCGTCGGCTACCACCACCTGAAGGTTTTCAAACAACCTGGGATAGTCTTTTTGGGCAAGCATAAGATGGAGGCTTTCGGGAGTGGTAAGAAGCACTTCGGGCTGTTTCTTTTTAAGTGCCTCTTTTTCTTTGGCGGAAGTATCGCCCGTACGGCTGCCGATTGTCCATGGTAGTCCGATTTCTTCAACTGCAGCCTGCATTGCTTTTCTGATATCGTTAGTTAAGGCGCGCAGGGGTGTTATCCAGAGCATCATCAGGCCATTATTCTTTCTGGTTGTATAATCCTGAGGATAACGGTTAATATAATCAGCCACAAAGGGTAGAAAAAGGGCGAAGGTTTTTCCGCTTCCGGTAGGCGCATTCAATAACCCGGAATATCCTGAAAGATAAGCCTGCTGCATCTCCTTCTGAAAGGAAAATTGCTCCCAGTTTCTCTTTTCGAACCAATCTGATACTGCCTTATCCCCGGGGGTCATATTGTTAAGTTGTAAGTTGTAAGTTGTAAGTTGTAAGTTGTAAGTTGTAAGTTGTAAGTTTCTGAAATACTTTGTTTTATAAAAATATAATTTAAAATTGTTTTTGCTTTTTTACAGCATTGCCCTGAGCGTATCGATGGTATCGGCATCTTCTATTTTCTTGTCGTGCCTCCATCTTAAGATCCTGGGGAAGCGCAGGGCAACCCCTGATTTATGACGGCTTGACCTGTTTATTCCTTCAAAGCCAATTTCAAAAACCAGGGCCGGCGTTACGGTTCTTACAGGGCCGAACTTCTCAAGGGTATTTCGCTTTACATAATTGTCAACCTGTTTGATCTCCTGATCGGTAAGTCCGGAGTAAGCCTTGGCAAAAGCCACAAGTTTATCCCCGTCCCATACCGCAAAAGTATAATCAGTATAGAGGTCAGCCCGTCGGCCATGACCTTTTTGTGCATAGATCATCACCGCATCAACAGACAGCGGATCGATCTTCCATTTCCACCAGTCGCCGCGCTTCCGGCCTGTCTGGTAAACGGAGTCCTTCTTCTTCAGCATAAATCCTTCCGCCTGGTTCTCCCTGGCGCGGAGGCGCAGGTCGTAAAGCTGCTGCCAGCTTTCAAAAGGAACAATGGGCGAAAGTCTGAATGTATCCTGAAAAGCACTATGTTCATGAAGCCTTTCGAGCATCTGCCTCCGGTGCCTGAGAGGCATTGAGCGGATATCGTCTCCCGCAAACTCCAGGCAATCATACGCAATAAAAGCCATGGGACTCTCTGCGAGGATCTTCTTCGTAAGATTCTTCCTTCCTATCCGTGTTTGAAGAACGTTAAATGGCATAGGCTTTCCATTTTCAAAGCAGATAGCCTCACCATCAAGAACGGTACCTTCAGGAAGGGCCGACAGGAATGGGTGCAACTCCGGGAATTTGCCGGTGGCAAGGTCTTCTCCCCTGGTCCATATAAATATATTCCCGTCGCGGTGAATGGCCTGGGCCCTTATGCCATCCCATTTCCATTCGGCCTGCCAGTTCCCGGGGTCACCCAGCGCCTCTTCCATCTCCTCTGCGGTTTTAGACTGATCGGAGGTTTCCTGGATAGCATAGGCAAGGCAAAAAGGATAAGGTCTTGAAATATCATCGGAAGCATCTTTTTCCTGGAGGAGATCATAAAAGCTGAAGGTAAGGGGATCCCAGTTTCCCATAATACGATGGGTAAGAGTGGATTGTTCCAGCCCTGAAATTTCCGAAAGCGCTTTAATGATCAGATTTTGCGAGACCCCCACCCTGAAACTTCCGGTAAGGATCTTGTTGAACACGAACCGTTCCTGCTGATCCATCACCGACCACGATTGCTGCAGCCATTGTTTTCGTTCTTCTTCAGTCAGCGTATTAAGGTTGTTTATTTCGGCAATCCATTCTCCAAGCGACCTGTCCTGCCGTCCGGTAGTTTCGGGAAGCAGCAATGCGATGGTTTCGCCAAGATCTCCCACCACCTGGTAGCTTTCTTCAAACAGCCACTGAGGGATATTTGCCATTTCTATGGCCCATAGCTTTACCAGTGAGGAGTTTATCTGGCGCTTTGGCTTGCGGCCGGTAAACAACGCAAGAGTATGGATCTTGTCTTCATCAGAAACTGATATAAAGTATTCTTTCAGAACCCGTACCTTCTCATTGGTTTTATTGGTTTCGTCCAGGGCAGCAAAAAGACTGGCAAAATCTTTCATAGGGCAGGCCTCCCGGTTTGATCGCCGGCCTGTATGTCTTCTCCCTTCAGAACCCGGTCTGGGTTGTTACCTCCGGATTCTGCGGTTAAGAATATATCAGCAGGCTGGCCTGTTTCGTGAACCAGCTCCGCCGGTTCATCTTCCTCTCCGTAATAAGTATGCGCTTCGTGAGCATTATAACCCCTCTCCCTGAGATAACGGACAAAAGAAGCGGTATACCCATGAGTAAGGCAGACACATTCGCATTGGGTCGCGTCAATAGCTTTGATCAGCCCGCTCCAGTCGGCATGGTCGGAGAGCACGAATCCCCTGTCGGCCGCCATACGCCGTCTGGCACCTCTCAGCGTCATCCAGCCAGAGCAATAACCAAAAGAAAAAGGCTGTACCTTTCGCATCCAGGGAGACCCGATGGCAGAAGGAGGGCAAATGATAATCCCCTTCCGGACTTCCTCCCGGTTTGTGTCAGGAGTCAGGCGGCTTGCCGGCGGAAGCCTGATGCCATCGCTTTCTAAAGCCTCATGAGTATTGGCTATCACCCCATGCAGAAAAACCTTTCCGATAGACTGATCAAGATGCTGCAGGATGCGCTGGGCTTTCCCCAGAGAATAGCCTGCTATGAAAGTAGCGCGGCCTTCTTCCGAATTTCTTTTCCACCAGATGTTAATATCATCATGAACTTCCTGCGGGGGTTTCCATTTATAAACAGGCATACCAAAAGTGCACTCTGATATAAAAGTATGGCATTTAACAGGTTCGAAAGGAACAGAAATGCCGTCATCTTCGGTTTTATAATCGCCCGACACTACCCATACAGCTCCCTTATGTTCAACCCTTACCTGTGCCGACCCGATAATGTGACCGGCAGGATGGAAGGAAATCCTGACTCCGTTACGGTATATTGCTTCATCATATCCTGCCGTTTCAAGCTGGATCTCTCCAAGACGATACTTTAATACTCCCCGGGACAAATGATGTGAAAGATAATGTTTATGCCCGCCACGTGCATGGTCTGAATGGGCATGAGTGATCACGGCAAAATCTACAGGCTTCCAGGGGTCTATATAAAAATCGCCGGCAGCACAGTAGATTCCTTTATCGTTAAACTGAAGCAAGGGATTAGCCATATCATGAAAACCTTAATATAAACAGATAGTTTGAAAACAAAAAAAACCGGTATAAACCGGTTCTTTAAATTTTAATGAAGAATTTATATTTTTAAGGATACGGAATACCCGGTACGGGCAGCCGGGATCAGTAAACCACGGTAAATTGCCCGGCCTCGTTCAACCTTATAAAATCGCCCATGATCTTGAGACTTTCATCCTGGATAAAATCATACTCTTCCTTAGGCTTGGTAATGGCCTTTGCCGCTCCTGCTTTTGTCTTTGTTACTTTTACCTCTTCCTTTAAAGGAGATAATTGCTGAAGGGCCTGCCGGGTTTTATCACGGTCTTTTGTTCTTGCTTCCTGCGCATCACGCTCTTTCTTAAGCTGTGCTTCATTCAGGGTAACCGATGTTTCTGATTCGCGCTTTTTAAATTGTTCTATGTCCTCAAGAAGAAATTTATAATCCTCAGATGATTTCATTCGCTCCTCATGCTGTTTCACCAGGAGTTCTTTAACAGGCGCAAGATTAGCCACCGGCGTATAATTACTCGGTTTTATTGAATCGAAGGGAAGAGCTGACGGTTCAGCGCTTTCGCCGTATTTATTAGCCGGGAAGATCATCGGGAACTGGATATCGGGGATCACTCCCTTGTGCTGGGTACTGCTTCCGTTGATCCTGTAAAACTTAGCCATAGTAAGATTGATCTGTCCGAAACGCGGGATATCAGTAGAAGAAGAATTGTCGTTTTTATCACCTCCTTTAAACTTATTCATAAGCTCATCCACCGTACTTATAAATTTAGAGAGATCAAGTGCCGACTGTACCGTTCCCTTTCCATAGGTCTGGGTTCCCATGATAATACCACGGTTGTAATCCTGAATAGCGGCAGCAAATATTTCGGAAGCTGAAGCGCTGAAACGATCTACCATCACGCCAAAGGGTCCTGTCCAGGCTATTGAAGGATCATCATCGGCGTTAACTTCCACACGGCGGGGATCACGCACCTGAACAACCGGGCCTGTTTTTATAAAGAGGCCGGTCAGTTCGATCGCTTCCATCAGTGAACCTCCTCCGTTTGCGCGGAGGTCCATCACTATTCCATCTACGTGTTCCTTTTTCAGGGTATCTATGATCAGTTTTACATCGCGGGTAGTACTCTTATAGTTCGGATCGCCCTTCTGATAAGCCTTAAAATCCATGTAAAAAGCAGGAACTTCAATGACTCCTATCCTATAGTTTTTACCGCCGGATGTGATTACTTTAATTTTCTTTTTGGCCGACTGCTCTTCCATGACCACTTTATCACGAACCAGGGTAATGATCTTCGGCTGTGAAGAAAGCTCCTGTCCGGCAGGGATAATCTTTAAACGGACAATTGTTCCACGCGGGCCTTTAATTTTCTGAACCGTATTATCAAGCCTCCATCCCCTTACATCTACAAATTCTCCGTCGTTCCCCTGGGCAACAGCCAGGATCTTATCATTCACATTCAGCTTTTTCGATTTAAATGCCGGTCCTCCGGGAATGATACCTATAATTTTAAC
>JAATFW010000260.1 GCA_015654985.1 Sphingobacteriales bacterium
AGTGTCTGGATCTTAACCTGCGTAGGGGTTAACGGAGTTGGTTTGTGGTTCCATGTTTTGCTGATTTTAAGCTGTTATTGATTGAATTGTTATTGTAGTTTTAGTGGTATTTTCGCATCTTTTATCTCTCTTTTCCTGATCAGGTACAACACCTTTATTGTTACATCCTTGCTGTTAGCCTGAAAAGTGGCGCTTTCCATTCTTCTTCTATTATATGTTCCATGTTATTAATTTCTAGTCAATATAATTCCAGCCCCATTCGAGGGGAATTTTTTTATCTTTCTGTTATATTTGTTGCTATTTCTTACTTCAAATATAATTAGTTAAACTATATAAAAAAATAGCTTAACTTAATGATAAATATAAATGACTGAAAATCAAAGACTAAAAATTTTAAGAGAAATTTTAAATCTGTCTCAGGGAGAATTTTCGATCGCTATAGGGCGTAAGCAGGGTTCTGTTTCAGACATCGAAAGAGGCCGGAATTCGGTGGACGGGATACTTGAACTATTGAAATTAAAGTTTAACGTAAATCCTGTGTGGCTGAAAACAGGAGAGGGAGAGATGTTTTTAGACGCGGGACCTGAAATATCAGAAGCTCCGGCAGGAGTTCCGTACTTTAATGTCGAACTTTCCAAAATCCAGGAAAAGAATTTGTCTATGCTGGAGGAGGAGCCTGAGTATTACGTTAACTTCAGGCCTTTTAACGATTGTACGGCTTACCTGCCGGTATATGGCGACAGTATGTATCCGAAATATGCAAGCGGCGAAATTATCGCTGTGAAGGAGATTAACAACCACGAAGTTATCCTTTGGGGCGAGGCCTATCTGGTAATTACGAATGCGGGTTCAAATAATCTCCGCACGATCAAACTTTTGTTTGAACATCCCGATCCTTCAAAAATTATTCTGCGTTCTTCCAATCCGAATTACAAAGGCGACACGGTAATAGAACGGGGTACTATATTTTCCCTTTATATTATAAAAGGAAAAATTACCAGAAGCCAGATGTAATACCAGGCGGAGCAGGGTATGGCCCAGGCGGTTTTGGAAAGCCATTGAAAGGTATTGCTTCAAAGGTAGGGTATTGGATCAGAGGCAGGATCAAAGGCGGGATTATTAGATCAAAGGCGGGGTTATTGGATCAAAGGCGGGGTTATTAGATCAAAGGCGGGGTTATTAGATCAAAGGCGGGGTTGTTGGATCAAAGGCGGGGTTGTTGGATCAAAGGCGGGATTATTGGATCAAAGGCGGGATTATTGAATTAAAGATCAGGGTTATTGTATTAAAGATCAGGATAGCGCGCAATTACTATTTTGAAAAACAGGATGAAAACAACGCGTATATTTGCGGCATAAAACTCACACACCTTCAGGTAAAAGATGAGAATTTCTACTTATAATACCATTGCAACCCTAAGAGAACGCAGCATTCCTTTTTTAAGGGAAAATGTAAAACTGATCTCGCAGTTTATTTTCACGGTGTTTTTTATAGCGATAGGCATTTGGTTCATTAAACATGAGAAGGCCGAGCTTTTCCAGGTGAGGGATGTGATTTTCTCTTCAGAATGGCATTGGATAGTTATTGGGATTGCTCTTACAGCGGGCTATGTAGTTCTCCAGGCGCTGATGTATATGGCTTCATTCAATTCGGTGGGATCTGCTGTTTCCTTTAAAGACGCTGTAATCCTTTTTCTAAAACGGAATTTTATAAGTGTGTTTTTGCCGGCGGGTGGAATATCGTCACTGGCCTTCTTTACCGGAGATATAGAACGTAAAGGGGTAAATAAGTCGCAAATACACTTTGCTTCATCGGTATATGGTTTTGTAGGGATTCTTTCAGTTGTTATTATTGCGATCCCTGCGTTTTGTTATGCTTTGCTTGGAAACAGCGTTAGCGAAGGTGAGTGGTATGCCCTGGCTTCTGTTGTTCTGTTGCTTGTGGTGCTCGTGCTTTTTTATCGTTCGGTGATGAATGAGGGTGTTATCTACCGCCTGATCATCAGAATAGCGCCTGCTTCTGTTGTTTTTATGGACGATCTGCGGGGTAACAAAATTGAACGGAAGGGCTTTGCCATTACTATTTTATACAGCGTTCTGATCGAAATAGCGGGTATTGGCCACGTATTTATTGCTATGCTTGCCCTGCAGCTTACTCCATCGCTGTTTGCTGCGGTAATGGCCTACATTATTTCTGTTATCTTTTTAATTGTTTCTCCTTTTCTGAGAGGGCTGGGTGCTATTGAAGTCTCTATGGCGTATATACTTACCCGTTTCGGATTTTCGGAAGTGGGGGCTATCGCCGTGACTTTTCTATACCGCTTTCTTGAATTCTGGCTGCCTTTGCTTGCCGGGGCGGCGAGTTTTTTATTAAGGATTAACCGTTTGCTGATGAGGATCCTCCCTGCTTTATTGATCCTTCTTCTTGGTATCCTTAACATCGTATCGGTTCTTACCCCCGCTATCGCCGTCAGGGTACGTTTCTTAAAGGGTTTTTTGCCCCAGGAGGCTATTTCAGTGTCTAATTATTTTGTACTTGGCGCCGGATTATTCTTATTGGTAACAGCAGCCTTTATGCTAAAGGGCCTTCGTACAGCGTGGTATATTGCTGTGGCGCTAAGCGTGGTGTCGATTGCAGGGAACTTATTTAAAGCAATAGACTATGAAGAGTCGCTGGTTTCGGCAGGGGTATTGCTGATCCTGCTGGCCTCGCGTAAAGAATATTATATTAAAGTAAATCCGCGTTTGCGGAATACGGGGATCCAGACCACTGTTTTAAGTATTGCCGCCGTTCTGTTATATGGGATCGTCGGATTTTATTTCCTGGATAAAAAGCATTTTAATGTCGACTTTGGTCTTTTGCAGTCCGTTCGTTATACGCTTGAAAATTACTTTCTTCTGAGCAGTAACATAGTTCCCAGGGATCCTTTTGCACGTAATTTTATATACTCTATCAATGTGAGCGGATTCTTGTCTTTAGCTTTCCTGTTATATACACTTATCCATCCGTATGTTGTGAAAAACACTCCCGGTGAGGAGGATCTTAAACGTGCAAATGAACTGCTTCAGAAATATGGCAGGTCGGCTGCAGATTATTTTAAAACGTATTTTGATAAACTCATTTATGCTCCGGAAAATATTAATGCTTTTATTTCTTATCGTGTTACAGGAAACTTTGCTGTAGTACTGGAAGACCCGGTGGCAGAAAATGCCTCTGAAATGAAGGCATGTATCAGGGAATTTGATAAATATTGTTATGAAAACGGGTTAAAGAGCCTTTATTACAGGGTCCCGGAGGAAAGCCTGGAAATTTACAAAGAACTGGGTAAAAGGGTATTGTTTCTCGGCCAGGAGGGAATAGTTAATCTTACTGATTTTTCACTTCAGGGAGGCAGTAAGAAATCGATGCGCAATGCATTAAAGAAGGTGGTAGACAGGGGTTATAAGGCCAGTATTCATACGCCGCCTCTGAAAGACGGGTTGCTGCAAAAAATTAAAGCAGTATCTGACGAATGGAAGCAGGATACCGGCCGTAAAGAAATTATTTTCTCTCAGGGGATGTTTATCTGGGAAGAATTAAAACAACAGGTGATCGTCACTGTTGAAAATCCTGAAGAGAAAATTGTAGCGTTCCTTAATATTATACCTGATTTTACAAAAGGGGAGGGAACTTATGATCTGATCAGGAAAACGGCAGATGCACCCAATGGAGTGATGGATTTTATACTTATTGAATTGTTTAACTACCTGAAGGCAAAGGGATTTACAGCGGTTAATCTGGGTTTTGCCCCGCTGGCCGGTCTGGATGAAGCCAAAACTTTTCCTGAAAAGTCTATGAAATTTGCCTATGAAAAGATCCGTGCTTTTTCTCATTACAAGGGATTGAGGGAATATAAAG
>JAATFW010000124.1 GCA_015654985.1 Sphingobacteriales bacterium
CATTTACTGTAACGTCCGGATTTCCATCCACGTCTCCATTAAGTAAAATTCCGATCTGTTGGGCAGTAAATTGCATCGGGCAAATTTATATGTTATTAACTTATGAACAAATTTGAAAATTAATACTTACTTAACAGAGAATGTCGTATTGCTATTAACAATTTTTAACTCTTTCATATAGCAAAGAATATTCTTTTTTACCGTCTTTGCAAGAACTTCCAGAGTTGAATTGTCAGAAGCGATAGTTATATCTTTAACAGAGCCATCTTTTGTGAGTATATTTATATTTCCGTCGTTCACTACATAAGCCTTGTTTACAATGGTATCGGTAAAAACGAAATACCTGATGTCCTCTTTATCTATCGGATAAAAATTTTCTGCCGCCGAAACCAGCGCTTCATATTTTTCTGCATTTACCGGTTCATTACTGATTTCAGTTTTATAAAGGTTGCGGTTTATAAGACTTTTGCAGAGATGAGATAATATAAAATCTTCTGACCCCGCCCAAACTTTCACAGAGGTATAAATATCATAATCATCAAGAGACGAAAAACATTCAAGATGCCCGGGCTCAACTTCAAAATCTTTTTTTGTAACCGACGTCACAAGAAAATGCCTGAAATTAGGGGTGGCAAATAACTCTTCCCCCCGTAAAGCGAGCACCTTTGCCCTCCGGAGAATATTAACCAGCATGTGCTCGGCAGAAACAGCGGTTTTATGAAGATATACCTGCCAGTACATTAAGCGCCGTGCTATCAGAAACTTTTCTATTGAATAAATGGCTTTTTCTTCAACAGCCAGGTCTCCGTTCACAACATTCAGCATCTTAATGATGCGGTCAAAACCAATAATTCCCTCAGAGACACCAGTGAAGAAGCTGTCGCGGCTCAGATAATCCATTCTGTCGCAATCGAGCTGGCTTGAAACAAGCTGATGGAGAAAGGGTTTGTGATACTCATTATTGAAGATCTGCAGGGCCAGTCCGAGCCTGTTATCGAACTGCCGGTTGAGGTTATTCATTAACATGGAAGAGAGGTGCTCGTGAGAGATGCCTTAAACTATGGTATGTTCGAGTGCATGAGAGAAGGGTCCGTGGCCAATATCATGCAAAAGAATCGCAATGGTTACCGCTTCTTCTTCTTCCGCTGTAATGAGATGTCCTTTTCCGCGCAGGGTTTCAATGGCCATCCCCATGAGGTGCATAGCGCCAAGGGCATGATGAAACCTTGTATGAATAGCACCGGGATAAACAAGATGAGCCAGACCCATTTGTTTGATATTACGCAGGCGCTGAAAATAAGGGTGCTCAATTAAATCGAAAATGAGCCCTCCCGGAATGGTGATAAATCCGTAAACCGGATCGTTTATAATTTTTTTCTTATCCAAGATAAATGTTCCCGTCGCAAAAATTGTTAATTTTCCCCAATACAAAAAACAAGTTTAGTTGTTATTAATTGTTTGACAGAAAATAATATAAAAATACGATAAAAAATGCAGGGAACCAGGATACTTTGGGCCGATGATGAAATTGATTTTTTAAAACCCCATATTATGTTCCTAAATGAAAAGGGATATGAAGTTAAAACAGTTACAAATGGAAATGACGCCCTGGAAGCCTTCAGAAACGGGTATTACGAAATTGTATTTCTGGATGAAAATATGCCGGGCCTCACGGGGCTTGAAACGCTGGCCGAAATAAAAAATATAAATCCGGATGTTCCTATTGTTCTGATCACAAAGAACGAGGAGGAGCATCTGATGGAGGATGCCATCGGATCGAAAATCGACGACTACCTGATCAAGCCGGTAAATCCGAGGCAGATCCTGCTGACGATTAAAAAACTTACCGAGAATAAGAGGCTGGTCAGCGAAAAAACGTCCATGGCCTATCAGCAGGATTTCAGGAATCTTGGCATGACACTCAATGATAACCTGAGTTATAGTGAGTGGGTGGATGTATACAAAAAGCTGGTGTTCTGGGAACTATCGCTCGAAAAACTGGAAGATGCCGGCATGCACGAGATCCTCACCATGCAAAAGGCAGAGGCTAATATGCAATTTTCGAAATTTATTGAAAAGAATTACCTGGGTTGGTTAAAGAATCCTGAAACGGGGCCTGTAATGTCGCACCAGTTGTTGAAAAAGAAACTGTTCCCTGCATTGGAAACCTCTAAGCCTACTTTCTTTATCCTGATTGATAATCTCCGGTATGATCAGTGGAAAATGATCAACTCTGTACTTACAGAGAGCTTCAGGGTAGACGAGGAAGATACTTATTACAGCATTCTTCCAACAGCTACGCAATATGCGCGAAATGCTATTTTTTCAGGACTGATGCCTCTCGACATGGAAAAGCGCTACCCTGCTATGTGGCAGAATGATGAAGATGAAGGAGGTAAGAACTTGTTTGAAGAACAGTTCATTGCTGATCAGATACAGCGTGTTTTGAGAAGGGAGGTGAAGCATTCGTATAATAAGATCCTTACATATGAACAGGGAAAAGAACTTGTTGAGAATTTTAATAACCTGATGGGGAATGAACTGAATGTAATAGTTTACAACTTTGTCGACATGCTTTCGCACGCCCGCACAGATATGGCTATGATCAGGGAGCTTGCCAATGATGAGGCTGCTTACCGTTCGTTGACCCTGTCGTGGTTCATTCATTCTCCGCTGCTCGATCTGCTGAAGAAGCTTGCGCAGAAGAACGTTAAACTGGTTATTACTACAGACCATGGAACAATCAGGGTAAAACATCCAAGCAAGGTGATTGGCGACCGCAATACAAATACTAATTTAAGATATAAGCAGGGTAAAAACCTGAACTTCTCGCCAAAAGAGGTTTTTCATATCAAAAATCCCCATGATGCATTCCTCCCCAAGCTGCACGTAAGTTCAAGCTTTATTTTTACCAAGGAGGACAGTTACTTTGTATACCCGAATAATTATAATCATTTTGTAAATTATTACAACGAAACATTTCAGCATGGGGGAATATCGCTGGAAGAAATGATTGTACCATATGTGACGTACAGTCCGAGATGACGCAGAGGGAACAGGCAAAAGGGCTAAGGGGTTATGACGCAGTTTTTTTTGAGCAGCAGCGAAATACCTGTTCAGAAAATCCGGGAACAGGCTTTGCTATTGTCTTTCACCTTTCTGCTTTTGCCTTTCTGCTTTCACCTTTTCCTTTCCTCCGGTTCAAAAAGTATCTTTGCATATGGAATCGCGAATTTTGAGCATGGCAGAACTACCGGAAGTTGCCCGGGAGCTGCTTTCATATGCAGGCGATGAAAAAGTTTTTCTTTTTTATGGTGATATGGGAGCAGGAAAAACTACCTTTATTAAATCTCTTTGCTTGCAGTTAGGTATTCATGACACGGTTTCGAGTCCTACTTTTTCTATTGTTAATGAATATGAATCAGTTTCGGGACCTGTTTACCATTTTGACTTTTACCGGCTGAAAAGTGAAGGGGAGGCGTTTGATCTTGGTTATGAGGATTATTTTTATTCGGGGCTGTATTGTTTTGTTGAGTGGCCTGAAAAAATTCCTTCTCTTATTCCCGATCATTTTGTGAGTGTAAAAATAAGTGCTGAAGGCGAAACAGAAAGATTAATTAGTGCCGTTAAGCAATAACCTGTAAATATTTTCATTAATTTATCGCTGAATTTTGTAAATTCAGCCCAATTTGACCTGATCTGATGATAAATGACCTGTCTGACATTGCAAAGCAAGCTTTGATGCAGCCCCAGGAGGCAATGCTGGAAATTAAAAACCGGAAAAATAGTATGTTCATCGGTATTCCAAAGGAATGTTCTTTTCAGGAAAACCGTATAGCGTTAACCCCTCTTTCCGTAGCTCTCCTGGTAAATAACGGGCACCGTGTGATGATAGAAGCAGGTGCAGGTATGGGCGCAAATTTTTCTGATAAAGACTATGCCGAACAGGGCGGCGAAATTATTTATGATAAAAAGGAAATATTTAAGGCTGATATCATTGTAAAGATAGGGCCTCCCACCCAGGAGGAGATCAGTATGATGAAGCCGTTCCAGGTTTTATTTTCCACGCTTCAGATGGGATCTTTAAAGGCGGAGAGCCTTGAGGCGATGATGAAAAAGAAAATCACCGCTCTTTCTTATGAATATCTTCGTGATGAAGGTGGTTCTCTGAGTGTCATCCGGTCGATGAGTGAAATTGTAGGGGCGACGTCTATCCTTATCGCCGCCGAATACCTCAGTAATGTTTTTGATGGGAAAGGCCTGATGCTCGGTGGTATTACCGGAGTGCCGCCTACTGAAATTGTAATTCTTGGCGCCGGAACTGTAGCAGAGTATGCTGCACGTACAGCCATCTCTCTTGGGGCAGAGGTAAAAGTATTCGACAGTTCTATATACCGCCTGCGCCGGCTTCAGAATAACATCGGAAACCGTGTGTTTACTTCGGTTATTCAGCCTATCGTGTTAAATAAGGCTATCACAAGCTGCGATGTAGTAATAGGAGCTATCCGCTCATTGCATGGAAGGAGCCCCTGTATCGTTTCAGAAGAGACAGTGAGCCGGATGAAGCCTAACTCTGTTATTATTGATGTAAGTATTGACCAGGGAGGGTGTTTTGAGACCTCAAGGATCACCAACCACACTCATCCTGTGTTCAGGAAGTATGATGTGATCCACTATTGCGTCCCTAATATTGCTTCGCGGGTAGCACGTACGGCAACATATGCGTTAACTAATATATTCGCTCCTATCCTGATGGACATAGGCGAGATGGGGGGTATTATGAACCTGATCTGGGAAAAACCGGGTGTCAGGAATGCTACTTACCTTTACCAGGGTCATCTTACCAATAAAGATCTGGCGGAGCGTTTTAATATTCCTCCAAAGGACCTTGAATTACTCATCATTTCACATCGTTAAAAATTAAGCCTCGTTATATACAATGAAATCCTTTTTAAGATCCTGGACTTTTTTATTCCTTATTCTTACGGGTGCAGCCAAAGCCCAGACAGATCCGGCCCGGGGCTGGAAGTCTTTTTTACAGAATGACCTTTCGTCTGCTAAAACACAGTTTACAGAGGCGCTTAAAAACCCGCAGGAAAGAAAAGATGCCCTGCTTGGCCTCATGTTACTTTGCGACAACAATACTTATCTTGGCGAGTCTTTTTCTTACTTCAGGCAGTTCTACAGCGAAGAAAAAGATCCGGAACCTTACGTTCATGCGCTTTGGTTCTCCGGCTTGCTGAACAGCAGCGACCATAAAGTCCGGCAGGAAATTATGCAATTTCTGCAACAGCTTGCCAGCCGGGAAGACGCAGGCGGAACGTTGAGATCAATGGCTTATTCAAGGTTAGGGAAAAATTATACAGACAGCAAAAAGTTTGCTGATGCAGAAAAAGCTTTTAATAAAATAGGTGCGATAGAAAACTGGGCTGTAACGGGAGAATTTGAAAATATATCAACCAGTGGTTTTGATAAAACATATGATGTTCTTAAGAAGCCGGAGATGGATGCGGTTTTTGTCAATAAATTCGGAGCTAAAGTTAAATGGTTCGTACCCCCATACACCCGAAAAGATAAATGGTTCGATTTTACTTATTATTTTAATTACGAGAATTCTGTCGTTTTTGCACAATCTTTTGTCAATAGTGCAAAGCAGCAGGAAGTGCAATTAAGGGCGGGTGTTTCGGGGTCGTTAAAGGTTTGGGTGAATGATCGCCTGATGATCTCTGAATCGGAAGAAAGGAATAATGACCTCGACAGCTATATCCGGAAAATTCAGTTAAATGAAGGGTATAACCGCATCTTGGTGCAGGTTGGAGAAAGCTATGCAAGACGGTCGAACTTTTTGATAAGACTGACTGATGATAAAGGGAACCCCCTCGCCGGCCTGACCTCTGTAGCTGCAGCACAACCATATAAGCCGGCAGGTTCTTACAAAATTGAATCTGTTGATCTGCCCTATGAGAAATTTTTCAGCGACAAGATCAAGGCCGATCCTGAAAATCCTTTAAACTATATTCTTCTGGCTAATATTTACCTTCAGGGCGATAATATATTTGAAGCAAGGCATATTATCGATAAGCTTAAATCGTCTTATCCCAACAGCACCTATGTTAATATCCTGTTAATGGAGCTTTTTAATAAAAGTGATAACCGGACAGGGCTTGAGAGTACGCGGGAAGCGATCAAAATGAATGACCCCGGTCATCCTTTCGCTCTTAATTTCTTTTATAACAATGCAATTGAAAGACAGGATTATAAAAAAGCCGAAGAATATACCGACAAGCTGGAGGCTCTTTACGGCAAGGACGACGAAGAGGTCTTGCTGAAACGTATAAATCTTGCAAGTAAAAACAAAAACCAGCCGGAACTTATCCGTCTTGCTGAATATGCTTACGGGAAGTATCCCTGGAACCGCTCTTTTGTTGAATTTAAATACCTGATCGAAGGCAGCCTTCGTAAAAACAGCAAAGGTGCTATTGCCGTTTTGAAGGAGTACCTGAAAAATAACGACGACTATGGATTTTCAAAAGCTCTGGCTGGAATATATTTTGATTCCGGAAATGTAGATGCCGGGCTGAAAGTGTATCTCAGCGAGATTGAGAATGATCCGGTTGGTGTAGGTATTTATACAACTTTGTCCAAGATCTATGCCCAGTTGCAGAACTATTCTAAAGCGGAAGAGTGCTTAAGGAATGCGCTTAGAATTGCGCCTTACCAGGCCTCTTATCATGCCGATCTTGCCAGCCTTTTAAACAGCCAGGGAAAGAAGGATGCCGCTATTGCCGAATACCGGGCAACACTGGAATATTATCCCAATAGTTATACGGCTATTAAGGAATTGAGAAAACTGGAAAATAAAAAGGAAGTTTTCGAATACTTTAAGCCTTACAATATAGAAGAGATGGTGCGGAAGGCTCCTGCGGCTTCTGAATATCCCGATGATAATGTTCTTATTCTAAATGAAAACAACCAGATCGTTATTTATGGGGAGGGCGGCTCAGAAGAGCGGCACATTATGCTGGCTAAAATTTTGAACAGTACAGGATTGGAAGGCTGGAAAGAATATTCTGCTTCCGTTAAAAACTGGCAGAATTATATTATTGAGGATGCAGAAGTTATTAAAGCTAACGGAAGTAAAGTTCCGGCCGAAGTAAATCAAACACAAATTGTATTTACCAATCTGGAGGTGGGAGATTGCGTTTTTATCAGGTATAAGCTCTATAATTATTCTCAGGGGCAGTTGGCAAATAAATTCTGGGATAGCTTTTATTTCAGTCACGGATACCCTTATCTGAAATCGGAGTATCATATCCTGGCTGCCAGGGACCAAAAATTATATTATAAATTCTCCCAGAAGGAGGTTGAACCGGTGAAAACCGATATGGACGAATTTACAATGTATAGCTGGACTAGTGAAAACCAGCCATCGCTCAAATATGAAGATAAAATGCCTCCGCTTGATGATGTTGCTAATGTGTTAAACGTTACAACAATTCCCGACTGGACCTTTGTCTCCAACTGGTATAATGACTGGGCTTCTGCAAAGGCCAGGCCGGTTTATGAGGTTAAAGAGGCTGTAAACTCCATAATCGGTAATAAAGAGAAATTAACTGATACCGAAAAAGCAGAAAGGATCTATAACTATATCGCTAAGAATATTACATACAGCTCTATTCCTTTCAGGCAAAGCGGCTTGATTCCCCAGAATCCATCTGCAGTACTAAATACACGTATCGGCGACTGTAAGGATGTTTCCACGCTGTTTCTGTCAATGGCAAAAGAAGCAGGGCTGGATGCCCGCCTGGTGCTTGTTAATACGAAAGATGCAGGAGTAAGGGGAATGGTTCTTCCTTCCATCAATTTTAATCATTGTATCGTTAAAATTAATGCCGACGGAAAAGAAAGGTATCTTGAGCTGACGTATAATTATTTGCCTTTCAGTAGTTTGAGCGGCGGTGAAATCAATTCTGCTATCCTTGATATTGATGGTTCGCCGGAGGTAAAAACACTTAAATACCTCGATCCCCAAACCCGTAAATTAAATAACATTGTCCGCCGCACCAATATTACTGTAGATCAGGAAGATCTTGTTGTCAGCGAAAAAAATTACCGGGTGGCAGCGTCTGCCGCTTATCTCAGGGAGGCATATCTTAATCTAAGCGTCAGAGACAGGGAAAAGCGGATGCAGGAGGCATTGGGAAGATCTTTCCCGGCGGCGCAGCTAACCAAGCTTTCTTTCAGAAATCTTGAGAATTCAGGTCCAAGAGATACTCTTTTTACCACCATTGAGTACAGGATAAAAGAAGATGTAAAAAAAGTGGGGGGTATAAATATTATCACTCTTCCCTGGACAGACAAGGCGGTTCCGGCCGATTTCGTACTATCCTATCCCCGGAACTTTGCGATTGATCTGGCACAGTTATATAATTTCGATTCAGAAACAGAAGTTATTTCCATCCAGATTCCTGCAGGCAAGAAGGTTCTGGAGAATATAGCGCCCTTGAGCCTTTCTAATGATTATGTGGATTATACCCTGGGCGTAAAGACAACCGGTAAAACAATTACCTATTCAAGGACGCTGAAAGTTAAAAAAGTGAATGTCCCGGCTGATCAGGTTACAGCTTTTCACGAGTTCTACAAAAAGATCATTTCGGCCGACAGTAAGCAGCTTGCTTTGAATTAAAGCTGGCCGGGGATTTATTTTACAGAGGGCTTATTATTTGTGCCGGAGGAACTCTTGTTTCAAACACTACCCTGCATAATTGCTATGCCTGAAAATTCTTAAAACACTTTGCCTGCAACTTTACTTTTAAAGGAAATAAGAAAGCAGCCGCATGCGTATAAATAAACAATATTTTAAAGATCTCTGGCAGATATTATTGGGTACTATTACTGCTTTCGGGCAGGATAAAGCAATGAAATACAGTGCTTCTCTGGCCTATAGTACAATATTCGCATTGTCGCCTTTATTGGTTTTGATTATTTCGGTAGCCAGTATTGTCCTGGGAAAAGATGCCAGTCAGGGCAAAGTGTTTGCTGAGATAAATGGCCTGGTTGGAAAGGATGCGGCTTTGCAAATTCAGCAATTGATAGAAAAAAGCGCTTTGTCGGGTGGATCAACTATTTCCCTGATCATCAGTATTGTGGTCCTGCTTATTGGAGCTACGGCAATTTTTACTGAAATACAGGACACGCTGAATATTATCTGGAGGGTCAGGCCAAAGCCTAAAAAAGGGTTGGTAAAAATGATACAAAACAGGGTTTTATCCTTTTCTATGATTATCAGCCTTGGATTTCTGCTGGTAGTATCACTGGTAATTAATGGGGTCGTGGCTGCTCTAAGCGAACGATTGAAAATTTATTTCCCCGATGTAACAATCATCCTTGTGATGGCTTTTAATGTTATTCTGACTTTCGTTATTATATCTGCGCTTTTTGGAATTATTTTTAAATTTCTGCCTGATGTAAGGATCTCATGGAAGGATGTACGGGTTGGAGCAATAGCTACGGCCTTGCTGTTCATGCTTGGAAGATTTCTTATCGGCTTATATCTTCAGATGGCAGGCACTGGTTCAGCTTTTGGTGCCGCAGGTTCTGTAATTGTTATTTTAACCTGGGTATATTATACAGCAGCTATTCTTTATTTCGGGGCAGAATTCACACAGGTGTATGCCGAGAAATTTGGAAGCAGCATTAAGCCTTCGCCCTATGCTGTACACGTGGTACAGCGGGAGGAAGAAGTTGACGTAAAAGTGCTTCCCCCACAGGGCCATTGCGAAACGGACAAGGGGGAGAAGCAATAAAATGGGAGAGAAGACTTCGACATTGAAGGATTAGAAGGCGAATTTTATGTGGCAGGCACGGTTTCCCGTGATCACATCCTATTTAAGTGATCGAACTTCAGTGAGTTCATATTATCTTAAATTTGTTTTTTTGTACAATATGATGTACATTTGGTTGTACGTAATTTTTGATCATGAAAGCAGTTACTATTTCTTCCTTACGAACAAACATGAAAGCATACTTTGATGAAGTAAGCGCGAGTGAAGATATCCTGATTGTTCCCCGTAACAATAATGAGAGCGATGCGATTGTGGTAATTTCTATTAAAGAGTACAATGCTCTGACCGAAACTTCTCACCTGTTGTCAACTGAAACCAACCGTAAAAGACTGGAACGTTCTATTGAAAATCTAAAACAAGGTAACACAAGACCTTTTACATTAGACGATAAAACCCAGGTCGAGGCGTAAGCTATGAATTTAGTATTTACGCCAGAGGCCTGGGAAGATTTCGAGTATTGGATGGATAACGATGAAGAGGTGGAAAAAAAGATCAGAGAACTATTGAAAGAAATCAAAAGAACACCATTTCATGGATTAGGGAAGCCCGAAGCTCTAAAGCATAGTCTGAAGGGTTTTTGGTCCAGGCGTATTATTGGAGAACATCGCCTGGTTTACCAGGTGTCGGGGACCAAAGGCAAAGACCAGCAATGCGCAATTGTTCAATGCCGATTCCATTACGACGATAAATAATGAGCGTTACCGTTACTAATTTGTTGTCGCAGAAAAATTCGCAATTACTGGAAAGATAGCGCCGCGCCTTAGCTTGAGGTGACCCGGTACCTGAGTTTTTATTCGTTTCCAGTGAATGCGCTTTTGGATAAAAATAGCTGCTGCTGTTATTATTGTACAGTCTTAATATCAAATTCAATTTGCTTTGAAGAATAAGTCCGTGGAATCAAAACAGAATATCTGACAGTATCTATACTTGAACAGAGCAACTGCCGGATCTGAACATGATATATTAATTTGCCGTCTGTTGCTTCAACCTGCTGATCCTTCAATTTTGCACATGAGTTGATAGTAGAATATCCGGCAAGTAAAAAATAGTTATCAAGATTAACGGCAGAAGGCATCAGAGAGCAGGTATAGTGTTCTTCATACTCCTCTTTGCTTTTAATAATAAATGCCCCGGATACTTTTGTGGGGTCTGCTTTTAATTTGCATGAACTGTCATCCGTTGACAGTTTGACAAATTCAATTTGATCAGAAGCAATCGGAGCGGTAATTTCCTTTTCCTCACATCCTGCCAGGAATAATATTGCCAGCGATACAAACTCAATTTTAATCACAAAGAGGAAGAGCCTTTTTTCTGACAATGAGGCAACTAAGTCTTTAAAAAATAAAGGCGAAAAGTGGAATCTTGGAATAGAAGTAAACCCGAATATGACATCAAAAGCTATGGGTATGGAAGCGGGACTGCTGGTCCAGTACAAATTGTCCGGAAGAGTCTCTGTCGGCTCAGGCCTCCGGGTTATTAATCTTGAAGCGGGCAGGGAATTGAATCCCTCATTAACCGAAGGAAAACATCTGGAATCGGTAAATGCCACGATCAGCGCCGTCTCGATCCCAATTAACACTACCATAAATGTAAACAAAACTTTTTTTACGACTGTAGGCATTACACCTGTCACTGTCTTTCAGGAAAAACGGACCAGTACCTTCCTGAATAACCGAAAGGTAGTTATTATTGGTTCAAGCGGCGATCTTGAAGAGAAGATTGTAAGTGAAGTAAGTTCAGAAAAAAGCTTAGATGGCAGTTTAAAGAATAGAAGTTATCTCGGATTCCTTGACTTCTCTCTTGGCTATAATCCCGAGCTTTTTAAGAAAATGAACGTTACGGTCGCCCCCTATGTAAGGATTCCTGTAGGTCCTATTTCAGCGCAGGATGTAAAATTATTCCACGGGGGCATTTCATTTAGGTTTACACTGCGATAAAAATAAGCCTTCGCCCTATGCTGTACACGTGGTACAGCGGGAGGAAGAAGTTGACGTAAAAGTGCTTCCCCCACAGGGCCATTGCGAAACGGACAAGGGGGAAGAGAAGTTTTGATAAACTGGCATCTATCCCTGTCTGTCGGCGTAGCCAAACACTTTTTGCAGCAGGGATGTATTTCTTGCCGAAAGGTTCTGCCTGATCTTTAATTCCTCTTGTGCAATTTCAAGAAAAAGCCCGTCAATAGCTTTTTGAGTAACATAACCCGTTAAATCGGGATTGATATCTGTAACCAGCGGAAGCTGGTTATAGCGGGATACCACATCTGTCCAGTAGCGGGTGGCGCCAACCGTACCCAGATTGCTTTGGATGATCGGTCTGAACTTCTCTGTAAGCTGGGCAACAGTAACCCTTTTGAAGAATTGAGTTGCTGCATCGGTTTGTTTTCCAAGCAGGATATTCGTTGCATCGGTAATGGTCATTTGTTTAATAGCAGAAATAAAGATGGGTTTGGCTTCGGCAGCAGCGCTTTCAGCGGCCCTGTTAAGGCTGGTGATCACGTTATCACAAAGCTGGTTTAACCCAAGGCCGCGAAGGGTATTTTCGATCTTTTGGGCTTCAGGAGGAAAAAGTATTTTTACAGCAAGGTTTCCCAAAAAGCCATTTGTTGCGTGCAAACGGTCTGCACTGTTATTCGTACCCAATTCCAGGGCCTGTTTTAAACCCTGAGTAATTTCCGTTGATGTAGGTGTGCCTACGGCCTGATTGAGGACCTGTGCTGTCTGGTTTAAAGTTTCACAACTACCCAGTATCAGTGCTAATCCAAGAAGACAAATGGTTAAAGAGGATTTCATATGTTAATTTTATATAGCACTAAGCAAATCTTTTGCCAGTAATGCAGAAGATTTAGCAGTCACGGAAATTCTGCCGGTAACCTTCAGTGTCTTTGCCGGAGAAAGACTGTGAAACACCGGCTGCAGAAGTGAAAGTTGGCTCCTGAACGAATTCAGATTTTCTGAGGATCATTCCATCCCTGCTACTGCAGAAGCAAAGCGAAAGTCGTCTTAAGTTCCGTACCGGGGTATAGGGGTCTTCAACAGGGTTTTTAATCAGTCTGCTGTGGTTTTAATCAGGCCTCTTATAGCGCAATTTAATGACCAGCAGTTCATTTCCGTCAGCAAAAGGTTTAGGTGCCCCGTTGCTCTGGTATTTTAATTTATCTGTTGTTTTAGTGAACCTGTTTTTTACTCCAACCGGGATTATTTCATATAAAACGGTCACCCGGTGACCTGATCCAAGGTCGCCTGGATAACAAGGACAGCGGGGGAAATTGCAGTTATTTAGATAAATTATTTTTAGACAGGATGAAAATGATTGTTAGATTCCATAAATCCATAAAAAATATCTATACTTGGTTGTGGATTTCGTTGAAATCTGCATCATTATTGTATAGTACTTACTTTCTGCAGGGGTTAACTTAGGACGACATAAGCCTTGAAGTTTATTAAAAATAAATTCCGGACCGCTGACTTCGATGAAGCAGAACTGCTGGGCGAATATCGCCGTACAGGAGATCTTGAGCTTCTGGGCCGCCTTTACAGTGGTTACATGCACCTTGTGTTTGGTTTATGCCTTAAATATTTTAAAGATGAGGAACAGAGTAAGGATGCCGTAATGCAGATCTTCGAACAACTGACAGAGAAGCTCAGGAAGCACGAAGTAACTAACTTTAAAAGCTGGCTGTACACCCTGGCTCGTAATTATTGTTTGATGGCCCTTCGCAGCAGTTCCCGGCATATTTTTGTTCCTTTAGAGGAAGGCGGTATGGAAAAGCCTGAAATTGTGCATCTTAATATAGATGAGTCAAATGAAGACAAGCTTGCTTCAATGGAAAAATGCATGGAAACCCTTCCTGATGAACAACGTTTAAGTATAGAGCTGTTCTACCTGCAGCAGAAATGTTATCAGGAAGTTGCCGGTATAACAGGATATGATATGAAAAAGGTTAAAAGCTATATCCAGAACGGAAAGCGGAACCTTAAAATTTGTATGGAGAAGAACAGTGGAAACGAATAAATTAAAATACGGCATTATACAGCAATACCTTGATGGAACGCTGGACCCTAAAAGGATGAATGAGCTTGAGAAACAGGCCCTGGAAGATCCTTTTCTGGCAGAAGCTATGGAAGGGTACGAACAGGCTGATATTTCTGCCGGTCGCCATCTGAGCCTACTGCAGCGTCAGCTTGAGGGGCGTATAGCGCAGCAGCAGGAAGAAAAGAAGGTCTTTTATTTCACATGGCAGCGGCTTAGCGTAGCTGCAGCAGCAGGCCTTTTATTTATTTCTGCCGGTATTTTATTCTGGATGAAAGGCTATAACAGGCATGAAAATCAGATTGCTTCTAAAGAGAAACGCGTTGAGGTAAAGCTTACTCCGCATGATAGTCTGGGCCTATCGCATAACGTCGCTGTTCCGTCTTTTGAGAAAGAGGGTGATCAGAATTTATCTGCGAAGGCAGATCCTTCTTCAATAAAGCTAAAAGGTGGCAAAGAACCTGCCCGCTACAAATCTCTTCAGGTTGTGCCGGATGCAGAGGCAGATAAGGTTTCTGTAACGCCTGTTTCTAAAGATACTGTTTCTCCTGCTTTATTAAATGAAAACAGGGTGGCAGAAATTGAAGTGATTTCCGCACAACCCGTTTCCGGTTGGGACAAATACCGGGAATATTTACAAAATAATATCGTCTTACCTGATAATAAGCTCAAACACGGAAGAGTTGTTGTTGGTTTTACAATTGATTCGCTTGGAAGGCCTGCTGATTTTAGAATTATAAAAGGACTGAATGAAGATTGTAATAATGAAGCAATCCGCTTAATTAAGGAAGGTCCGGCCTGGAACCACGCGCCCTCAGCTAAAAATACTGAAGCTCGTGTTACAGTAAGATTTGGTAAATAAGTGTTGAAGTTAAATTTTAGTATTCATCTGCAAGCGGTTGCAGGGCTGGCGAAGAGCGATAAATGGTCTGATTTTGGTTTGTTCTGCTTATTCCTGTTTTATATATGTTAATTATGAAGTACCTGTATATTCTGTTATGCCTGTCGCTGATGGCCTGTCAGCAGAACAAAACTGCTGATCCGGATAAGAATTCAGCCGATCCACATTCATATGCCCGGCCGGCCGAAGCCGTGGTAAAACATCTTGATCTTACCCTTGAGGTCGACTTTACTGCCCATGTTCTAACAGGCAAGGCAGAGTGGACCATTGCTAACCTTGCTAAAGCAGATACCATCATTTTTGATACCCGCCAGCTACGGATACTGAGAGTAACCCAGGGAGAGGAGCAAAAGGAGACTGCCTTCGTTTTGGGGAAAGATGATAAGTATCTCGGACAGCCACTAAAAGTAAAAATTGATCCCTCGTCAACAAAAGTCACTATCTGGTATAAAACAACAGAAAATTCGGCCGCTTTACAATGGCTTAACCCGCATCAGACCGCAGGGAAAAAATATCCCTTTCTGTATACCCAATCGGAAGCTATTCTTGCGCGTACCTGGATCCCCTGCCAGGACAGTCCCGGGATTCGTTTTAACTATGATGCAACCGTGGCTGTTCCTCCCGGACTTCTTGCGCTTATGAGTGCCGGAAATCCTCAGCAACGTTCGGTGAATGGCGAATACCGCTTTAAGCAGCCCCACGTAATACCTTCTTACCTGATGGCCCTGGCAGTGGGCAACCTGGCATTTAAAGCGATCGACCAGCGTGCAGGTGTTTATGCAGAGCCTGTGACCCTGCCTAAAGCTGCCTGGGAATTTGCCGATATGGGAAAGATGGTAAATGCCGCCGAAAAGCTGTATGGCCGGTATCAGTGGGGGAGATACGACGTGCTGGTTCTGCCGCCCAGTTTTCCTTTTGGAGGCATGGAAAATCCGATGCTTACATTTGCCACTCCTACTGTTATTGCGGGCGACCGTTCGCTGGTTAGCCTGGTTGCCCATGAGCTTGCTCATAGCTGGAGCGGGGATATGGTAACCAATGCTACCTGGAATGACTTTTGGCTCAATGAAGGCATCACCGATTATTTTGAACGTAGAATTGTTGAGGAAGTTTACGGGAAGGAAGAGGCTAAAATGCAGGAAGTCCTTGGATTCGAAAGTTTGAAGGAGACTGTTGAGGATTTGGGGCCAAAAAATCCAGATACAAAGCTTAAAGGTAATTATGCGGGCAGGGACCCGGATGAAGGAATGACTGATATTGCTTACGAAAAAGGCGCCCTCTTTATGAAAACGATAGAACTTGCCGCAGGCAGAGAACGCTTCGACAAGTTTTTGAAAGGCTATTTCGAAAGCCACGCTTTTCAATCAATTACCACTGAAGAATTTGTTAAGTATCTTGAAGAAAACCTGATAAGTAAAGAGCCTGAGCTCAGAGATAAGATCAAAGCTGCAGACTGGATCTATAAGCCCGGTATTCCCGCTAATCACCCTCCTGTTAATTCAGAAAAATTCAATGCAATAAATTCTATTGTATCCCGCTGGAAAGCCGGAATTGATGTCGCTTCAGTAAAAGGCAGGATCAGTACAGCGAATGAGTTTTTGTATTTTATCAAAGCCCTTCCTGATAGTATTTCGGCGGACGATTTGGCTCTTTTAGATAAGGAGTTCGGCTTCACAAAGTCGGGTAACTCAGAGATTCAATGCGTATGGTATACTTTGGCGATCAAACATAAATATCGGCCTGCATACCCGTATATAGAAGATTTTCTTATAAATGTAGGGAGGCGGAAATTTTTACTGCCTTTGTATAAGGAAATGGCTTTAACCGCCGACGGAAAAGCGTGGGCGAAAGAAATTTATAAGAAAGCCAGGCCCAACTACCATTCGGTTTCCTATAATTCGATAGACGACATTCTGAAATAGATCGCAGGGTTTATAGCCGGTTTTAATGTGAGACGAACTTAAGGCCGGCTATAGACATTACAAGCGTTGAAATAAAGAACAATCGCCAAAAGTCTGCCGGTTCTTTAAAAAATAATATTCCTGTCAGTACTGTTCCTACGGCACCGATACCTGTCCAGACGGCATAGGCTGTTCCCATTGGCAGTGTTTGTGTTGCTTTATAAAGCAGGAACATGCTCAACGTAAGACTTATAAAAAATCCGGCAATCCAGAAAGCAGAAGCGTTTCCTGTAGTCTCTTTTGCCTTTCCCAGGCAGGTAGTGAAACCCACTTCAAAAAGTCCTGCAATGATCAATATAATCCAGTTCATATCCGCTAGTGTTAAGTTATACGTAATAAGTGTAATTGACTGAAAATCTTTTTTTTATAACAATACAACAAGTCATTTTATCTTTAACATAACGCTGGTATAATAAAAATCAGGCGTAAAATTTAGGCATGCTCAGATTGTACCGAACGGCAATAAGACGGATCCCACAAATGATCGATATGGTAACTAATCGTGTTATTTCATTGTTAAATGTCCCGGTTAATAAGAAGTATACTATCCCTCCAACAATACAGGCCGTGGCATAGATCTCTTTTCTGAAGATCTGGGGGATGTTATTGAGCAGGATATCTCTCAGTACCCCTCCGAAGCTTCCGGTTATAGTTCCCAGGATGACGCATATCTCGGGGCTTAAGCCGGCCGCTATTCCCTTTTGGATCCCTATGATGGTAAACAGGCCCAGTCCCAGGGCATCAAAAATAACAAAGGTGACTTTGAGGTTCTTAATGTATTGCTTAAAGAAAATAGTCCCTATGCCTGTTACAAAAATAATCAAAGGAATATGCCCGCCCCTCATCCAGCTTACAGGAGTATAGCCTATGAGTACATCGCGGATGGTCCCGCCGCCCAGGGCAGTAACAAATCCGATAATTAAAACGCCAAAAGCGTCAAACCGCTTTTGCATAGCAGAAAAGGCCCCCGAAATAGTAAATACTATTATTCCGAGAACTTCTATCATATAGGAGACGCTTATTTCCATTTTATATAAAAGCTAAAAGGTCGATCTGATTCTATAAATAATGTATAAACTTCATTTTTGAAAATCTGTATATATCAATAAAGAGGACCCACCGGAGTGAACCCTCTTTATTGATTGGCCGAAGTTAAGAAACTTCTATAGAAATAAGTTAATAATCAAATAGACGATACTTGCCAGAATAGCAGAAACAGGGATGGTTAATATCCAGGCCCAGATTAAATTGATGGTAACGCCCCAGCGAACGGCCGACACTCTTTTTGTTAAGCCCACCCCAATAATTGAACCGGTGATGGTGTGTGTGGTTGAAACGGGAATTCCATAATGTTCGGTCATCCAAAGTGTAATGGCTCCTGCAGTTTCGGCGCCTACACCTTCAAGGGGGGTAACTTTCGTGATCCGCGATCCCATGGTCTTTACAATTCTCCAACCACCGGTCATGGTACCCAAACTTATGGCAGAATAACATAAAATAGGCACCCACTCAGGCATATGTGTTTCGGCGCTTATTACCTTAGAAGCAACCAGGGCCACATATATAATCCCCATAACTTTCTGCGCATCATTTCCCCCGTGTGCAAAACTTAATGCTGCAGAGGAAACCAGTTGCAGCCGCTTGAACCATTTCTCTGCCGTCGCGGGCCTCGACCACCTGCTGAGATTAACGATGATCAGGGTAATTATGACGGAGATGATCATCCCTATGATAGGCGCCAGCACTATAAATGCAAGTATTTTAAATACATAACCCAGGTTAAGGGCTTCAACAGGAGAATGTCCGTGAAGTAAAGCATAAGTAATTCCAGCCCCGGCAAATCCTCCGATCAGCGTATGCGATGAACTTGAAGGAATTCCATAATACCATGTAAATAAATTCCATGTAATTGCAGCCGCCAGTCCTGCAAGAATTACATGCATGGTAATGAAGTTCTCAACAACGGTTTTAGCAACTGTATTGGCTACTTTATGGTCGTTAAAATAGAAATATGCGGCAAAGTTGAAGAGAGCAGCCCATAATACTGCCTGGAAGGGAGATAATACCTTAGTAGAAACTACAGTGGCAATAGAGTTTGCAGCGTCGTGAAATCCGTTAATAAAATCGAACGCAACTGCCATAATAATGACAATTACTAAAAGGGTAGTAACCATTTTTAGCGGGTTTAATTTAAGCGTTCTTAACTAGAATGGTTTCCAATACATTAGCTGCATCTTCGCATTTATCTGTAGCTGTTTCGAGTGCCGAAAGTATTTCTTTATATTTAATGATCAGCTTTGTATCCTGCTCATATTCAAAAAGGTCTGCAACAGCACGGTCAAATACATAATCTGCCTGATTTTCCATACTGTTAATGCGTACGCACGAGTCAGTGATCAGGCGGATGTTTTTTAAATTTTTAAGCTCGCAGACAGCCTTATTAAGATCCTGACAACCCTGTAATATCAATTCTGATAACTTTTTAATCGGAGGAGTAATGGTGGTTATCTTATACAGGTCCATGCGGGTGGTAGAGCCATGTATAAAATCGGCTATGTCATCAATAGCGGAAGCTAATGCATGGATGTCTTCACGGTCGAACGGAGTAATAAAATTTTTCCCCATTTCAAGGAAGATCTGGTGGGTAATATCATCGCCCACATGTTCAAAATCTTCAATCTTTTTTGTTAGCTCGGCCCTCCTGTTCATATCGGTAGAGTTCACCAGCTCATGTAATGCTTCTCCTAAATGTATCAGGTTTTCGCTGGCTTTTTCAAACAAAGGGAAAAACTTCCGGTCCTTAGGGACAAAATATTGGAAAATGCTGTTTAATGACATATTCTTACTTTCAAAATCTTTGCAAAAGTATCAATACAATGTTAACTTAATGTTAATTGTTAATTAAAGCATTTAAAAAAGATAAGAGCCGGTTGTGCTTTAGAGGCGTTCTTCAGAAGACTAATTATTCCTTAATAACGTATCCGGCATTATGTTCAAATGTCGTGTTCCTGTTTGATAAAACAAAGATTTCAGGCAATCTATACTTATAACGTATTACAACTTACAACTAACTTGGTATAAATGATCCCTTTGCTTTCGCAAGAGTAAAGGCAAAAGTAGATCCCAGGCCTTCAGTGCTGCGAACTGTTATTGTTTGCTCGTGTGCTTCAAGGATATGTTTGACGATAGCAAGCCCAAGTCCCGACCCTGCGATTTCACGCGACCGGCTTCTGTCGGTCCTGAAAAAACGTTCGAATAACCTGGGAAGGTATTTTTCTTCAACGCCAATCCCGTCATCGGTTACTTCCACGAGGATCTGATCGTGCAATTCAAAAGTTTTAATTGATGTGCTCCCATTCTCCTTGCCATATTTTATGGAGTTATCAATAAGATTAATGAGTACCTGGCAGATCTTATCCCGGTCGGCATTTACCCACGTCGGGACATGGTATTTGTCTTTAAAAATAAGCTGGATGTCCTGTGCTTTTGCTTTAAGCTCCATCTGGTCGACAACTTCCTTTATGAGGACGGTAAGATCGAATTTTTTATAATCCAGCTGCACTTCGCCGGTTTCAAGCTTAGAGATCGAATCAAGGTCCCTGATAAGAAGGCTAAGGCGGTCAATATTTTTTGATGCCTTGTCAAGAAATTGCTTTGCCAGGACCGGGTCCTCCAGGGCTTCATCCTGCAATGCCTCAACATATCCCTGGATAGCAAACAGGGGGGTTTTTAGTTCATGTGAAATATTCCCCAAAAACTCTCTTCTGAAAACTTCCTGTTGTTTTAACGTATCAATTTCAATCTTCTTCACTCTGGCCCATTCTTTTACTTCAGTTTCCACATCATTAATAGGGTCATCTGTAACATATTCTCCAAGAGCATCCTTCAGATCCTTCCCCAGCTTGAGGTTATGGATGAGTTTATAGATCAGCTTAATCTTACTGTAAACGTATTTTTCTATGAGATAATAGAATACGATAAAACATATAATAAGAGTGAGAAAAAAAGTTACAACAAGGTGGTAGAGGCTATGCTGAAAATAATAATTTACAATAGCGAGTGTTACTGCTACTACCAGAGCGTTGATAAATACTAAGTCCCTCAGTTTCATGTACAATAATACTACTTTTCTCCGTTCCACTCAGCATAAAACTGCATAAGAAATTTTTCCATAAAAAGATGTCTTTCCTCTGCAATTAATAAATCTGCTTTTTCCTCTTCAGCAATTTTCAGGGCAAGTTTCCATACTCTTTCTATATGCCACCAGTCATGGCCGCTTTCGGCACCTTTCAGCGTTTCTTTTACAAAATCTACAGTGCAATGAATGATTGATTTCTGATCCACACTTCAAACATACCACATAAGCACGAAAACGGTAATGTTGTTTCTATAGATTTTCAATCAGGGAAGAAAGAAATTTATCTTTGATCTGAATATGAGGGATATGGCCTGCTCCTTCAAATTCTATTAGCTTTGCGCCTGGTATCTGCGCGGCTGTTTTTTTGCCAAGTATTTTATACTGTCCGTGAGTTGCCTGAAGCTCTTTAGACAGTAAAGCCTTACCAACAATCGTTTTATCTTCCAGTCCTATAAAAAGGACTACCGGAACTTTAAGATTGGCAAATTCATATACTACCGGCTGTTCGTAGATCATGGTAAAAGTCATTGCCGAAACTTTAGCATACCTTGGAAAGTCGGCGCTCTTTGCCACTCCTGCCCCAATAGTAACAAGATATTCATATTCAGGCTTCCACTCGGGAAAATAAGATGACTGGTAATATTTTCTGACACTTTCGGCGGTAGTTTTTAGCTCCGTCTTATACTGCTCTTCTGTGGTTATATAAGGGACGAAGGTGCGGTAGTCTTCAAGGCCGATAGGATCTTCCAGCAAAAGTTTTGCCGTTATCTGGGGATACAGCAATGCAAAACGGGTGGCAAGCATTCCTCCCATAGAATGCCCCAAAACAGATACTTTCTGTATTCCAAGGGTATCGAGAAGCTGTTTATTAAAACGCGCCAGCAGGTGAAAACTGTAGTGAATAAAAGGCTTCGATGATTTTCCAAATCCTACCTGGTCTGGTACTATTACCCTGTACCCCTTTGCCGATAACGCTTTAATCACATCTGTCCAGTAATACCCTGCGAAGTTTTTACCATGAAAAAGCAGGATCGACCGCCCGTTTGATTTAACGGGTTTAATATCCATATAGGCCATGCGGAAATCATGCCCTTCACTTTGGAGATTTATAAAACTTACAGGATAGGGATAGCGTACATTTTCAAGTGTAATGGAAAGAGTATCTGTTTGCGCAAACAAACTAGCGGGAAACAGGAGAGCAAGGAGCAGAAATGTTTTCATGATAATTAACTAACGGCATCTTGAGGTAAAAAGTTACTTTTTAAGGGAATTTTTTGTTGCTCTATCCGCTAAAGAATAGTAAGATTCACCTTACGGCCAAGCCCCAATTCTATGAGCTTATAAAGGGTAGAAAGCTGAATATCACTCCTGCCATTTTCAATCCTCGAAATAAAACTTTTCTTAGCGCCTATTTTTTCGGCAAGTTGCTGCTGCGTAAGTTTCGCCAGCTTGCGTTCTCCCTTAATCAGTTCGCCTATGGCGAAAGACTTGGCTTTAATCTCAAATTCGGTACGCTCTGGATTTCCGGTCCTGCCGTAGCGTTCATCCAGATGTTGCGAAAAAGTTTTGATGTTTCTATTTTCCTGTTTCATGATGGTTACCCTTTCTGCTCGCTAAAATATTCTTTCATTATACGTTCGGCCTTTTCAAGCTCCTTCGGCGGAGTCTTCTGTGATTTCTTTTGGAAACCGTTGAAAAGGATGACCAAATTCCCCCTGTCAAAACAGCAAAATATCCGATAGATGCTCCCTTCGTACTCCACCCTGATTTCAAAAAGGCCTTTAATTCCCTCGATGCTTTTGAAAAACTTCTTCGGAACCCGCTCCAAAATTGTCATCATAAACAATACTTCATCAATCTTTACCCTTTCCTTGTCATTTAGTGTATTGAAAAAATCTTCAAAGTACTGCTTATAGAAGATAATCTCCCTTACGGCTTCCATCAGACAAAGTTAACTAATAATGGAACGAATTCCAATCAGTCCCTCAAAATATGCCCCGATTCCATATCCGGCACCAGATGGGTTCATAGTCAAACCATTTTCTACTATTAGGATTCGTATATATGATGCGGGATATCAATACCTGGCAGATCCGACCTGTTAAATCAATTTCTTTGCCGGGTTTTGATTTACATTGAAAACATGTAGTATATAGATGAGATTTTGGTCGGGTAAAAACTCGTATACGATAACATAAGGAAATTTTGCAACAACATACTGACGATAAACGCCTATTTTAACAGGATAAAATTCAGGATGATTTGCTATAGAAGAAACAGCCAGTTGAACTACTGTAAGAAATCGTCAATTTTTCCGAAGATTAACGGCGTATCAGATTCTGTTTAATTTCTGTAAAAGAGGCTCCCTTATCTTTTCCATTTTTTAAATTCTCAGAACGACTGTCAAGTTCTTTTACCAATGTTTCATCCTCCCACCGGGCGTAAGCTGACACATTCGTATCAATAGAATAGCTTAATCCCATACTTTCCAGGAAAGCTTTTACCGCTTTTACAGAAGTTTGATTATCTATCTTTACTGTTAGCGTTGTCATGATATTATATTTAATTATTACAAGTGATAGTACAAAATTGGAGAATTATTTCTGCAATAACCATACCTGGAAATTGGTGATTGGAGAGGGCCAAAAAAGCACCTGCCCCAAACCGGGCAGGTGCTAAAACTAAACTATTTGTATTTAAAAAGGGATTATACCTATATCGCTTTGCCAAAAGAAAGCGGTACAAATATCCCGAAAGAGATATTCCGTCCCTGGTTTAAAAGCCCTTCTGTCTTAAATCTGCTTAAATGATCGATATAAGCTTTATCGAAAAGATTATTGGCAGATACAGAAAGGCGCAGGGGCTGATTATTAAGCTTAAGAGTGGTCCCTATGGAGGCGTTTACGAGAGTATAAGCACCTGTAGGGGTTTCGAATGCCGGATCGACACGATCCTGCTTAAAGAAGTTATCAAGCCCGATTGAAAACCAGGTGTTCTCAACAGAGGAGGCACCCGAAAATGGCTCGAACCGAAGTTCATTTCTCAGAACGGGGGCGGGAGTAAAGGGCAGATCATTTTTTGTTTCCCTGTTTTTTGCTCTTGTCAACGCAAAGGTGTTCTGAAAATGAATAAGCGATGTAGGATGGAGGGTTAAACCTGCTTCCATACCATACAGGTTGGCATTATCCTGTACATAGTTGTAAAGATCCACTTCTTCCTCGTCTCCTGATTCTTCATCTGTTATGGTAACTTTCTGATTGTTAAACTGCCTCAGATAGATATAATTGTTAATATAATTATTATAAACGCTCAGATGAAGGTCCGCTTTGCTGCTGTGATACTCAAGGGTGGCATCAGCAGAAAGGGTTTTTTCCGGTTTTAATGTAACGTCGCCTCGCTCGTAACGGAAGGTGCCTTCGTGGACCCCATCGGCACTCAGCTCAGCAGCATTAGGCGCACGGAACGCACTTCCTGCATTTGCTTTAAAGGTTAGCTGATCATTAAACTGATGCGTAAAACCAAGAGCGCCGCTTACATTCGACAGGCTGTTGCTGAAATCAGAAAACTTAGTCTCTCCCTCAGATTCCATTTGTTTTCCGTCAAGGCTGCGGTGGTCAAAGCGCAAGCCCGCATTTACCGTAGAAGATTTCCAGCTCTTCTTTATATAGGCGAAAGAACCAAAAGCTTTACTGTTGTAATCAGGGATCAGCAGTTCTGCCGCTTTGTTTTTATTATCCTGGTATTGCCCTGAAACGCCAATCACCGGTTCCCAACCGTTCTTCTCCGCAAAATAATACTTTAAATCGTAGCTGTAGGTTTTCAGATCGAAGAAGAGAGACGGATCGGTAGGGCTTTCCTCCAGTTCCCGTCTTTGGTTATCCTGAAAAGCAAAAGTTGATCTTAACTTGCCGTCACCAATAAGAATGTAATTGTTTAAGGCCGCTTTATAATGACGGATATCCTGGAATGGAAGCAGCATATCCCGTGTTTTAATCTGCGAAGGAGTAAGAACATCGCCCTCTTCGTCTATAAACTGACCCTCGTCGTTACGTTCAAATTCAGGAAGGCCGAGCTTTTGACGGAAACTGGAAACGTCAAGATGGCTGTATCCCCATTTCTTGTTAAAACCCACCTGTCCGCTTAAATCAGTTTCATGAAAGCCGGTATTGGGGATGCGCCCGTCAGGAGTATTATATCCGAAAGCATTCTTATAAGTGCCCCTTCCTTTCCATACAAAGCCATTGGCATTGCCCTGCAGCATGGCAGAGCTTCCGCTCAGCCCGTTGTTGGTTGCATAATTGCTGAGGATCTCGCCTTTGATCTGTCCCGGAGCAGGAGGGAAGGGTTCAAGGATATTAATTATTCCTCCAAGCCCGTCGGAACCATATAATAAGCTGGCTGCACCTCTTAAGATCTCTATCCGGTCGGCATTATACTGATCGATCTCAATGCCATGTTCATCACCCCATTGCTGGCCTTCCTGTTTCACACCGTCGCTCATGGTAATGATCCTGTTATAGCTTAATCCGCGGATTACCGGCTTTGAGACTGCAGCCCCTGTTGTAATTTGCGACACTCCCGGAATTCTGGACAAAGCATCTATAATATTGGTTGATGGCCGCCGCAACATTTCCTCTTTGCTTATAGAAGTAACCGAAGTGCTGTTTTGCTGGTTGGAAGATGATCCGGGCGTACCGGTAACCACTACCTCGTGCACTTCAATCACACTCGGCTGAAGTGCAAAATTTAAGGAACCGGCATTACTTAAATTTACGGTTTGGGTATTGCTTTTATAGCCAATGTACCGTACTTCTATAAGGAAATTACCACGTTCGGGGATCGATGAGAAAGAATATTCTCCATCTCTGTTGGTTGTAACAGAAATACGGAGTTCGGGAATGGAAACTGTAGCACCCGGCAAAGGTTTATTTGTGGAGGCGTCAGTTATCCGTCCTTTTATGGGTGCAATAGCCGCTACTAAATTTACCCCGATAAAGAGGAGGAATATGAATATTCCAGATATTTTCAGTTTCATAAAATGTGTGTTAAGTTTTTGAAGATCAGGCTGATTTTGTACCTGCCGCAATAGTCAGCTGGTAATTCAGTCCATTAATCTTTTATTTAGTTGACATTGTTTCTTTAAAATGGATTAAAACAGTTCCGTGCATGCAGGTATGGATACGCAATAATTTACTAGTGTTATGTTAAAGATAAAATGACTTGTTATCTTTTTATAAAACAAAGAAATTCAAGGTGATTTATACTTATAAATACGATTACTACGTATAACTTAACACTGGTTGTTGCTCTGTTTACAGCGCTGCCGGAAGGCAAATGAGTATTGATCTTAAATAGAGGGTGGCCCTCTTAAAAGATAGATAATATGCTCGAAAATATATCCTGTAACCTTATTGCCAATAAGCAGGCGGACAACAGGAGATTCGTAAGTAGTTAACGACGATGTAGAAGGCTGCTCTCCCTCTTTCTGGAAATGTGCAGCGCAAATCCGGCATTCTGAGTAATTCTTTGAAAAATGCGATTTATGATTGCAAACTTCATGAGTTACAGGGTTCCGGCAGGACGTTTCTTCTGTAGGATGATGGTGAAGGAAATTAACAGAAAGCGTTATTGCTGCAAAGTATATGGCCCATGCAACAGTAAGCGCAATTTTAAATGATTTCTTTATTCCTGCCATTACTAATGCAACAAAGCTACATAAAAAAAGCGGCAAATATTAATTTACAATAAGTTTATAACCTTTACCGTGAACATTAATAATTTCAACTTTAGGATCGTCCCTGAGATATTTCCTGAGTTTACTGAGAAAAACGTCCATACTGCGGCCATTAAAGTAGTTGTCGTCGTGCCAGATACTTAAAAGAGCTTCTTCACGTGTAAGTACATTATTTTTTTTAAGGCATAAGAGCCTCAGAAGCTCAGCCTCCTTAGTGGAAACTTTCTGCTGGAAATCGTCTTTTTTAATAAGCTGAGAGGTGTAATCAAACAGGTAGTCGCCAATATCAAATTTATCCTGATCCAGCGCAGAAGCATTCTCCTGGTTAGCCACCCTTTTAAGAAGAGCGTTGATACGGAGAAGCAGTTCTTCGATTCTGAAAGGCTTTGTGATATAATCATCCCCCCCGAGGGTAAAGGCTTCCGATTTATCCTCTATCATTGTTTTCGCAGTTGCAAATATGATCGGGATTACGGGGTTGATCTTTCTGATGTCTTTCCCCAGCGAGAAGCCGTCTTTTTTGGGCATCATTACATCCAGTATGCAAAGGTCGAAAGTCCCTTTTTTAAAGAATTCCAATCCTTCTTCCCCGTCTTTCGCAAGGAGCACGTCGTATTTTCCTTTGAGTTCCAGGTAGTCCTGAAGCAATAATCCAAGGTTGGGATCATCTTCCACCAATAAAATTCTTTTCATACAAATAGTTTTTTTAATGGCAATAAAGCTATCATGAGAACTTATTTATTCGGATGTAAATCTTTATTCCGGGCATTTTATGAAACGGGTAAAATAATGTCAAATTCCGAGCCTCTGTCTTTTTCGCTTCTAACCCTGATACTGCCGTTATGCCGTTTCACAATATTATTTACATAACTTAATCCAAGTCCGAATCCCTTTACGTCATGCACATTGCCGGTAGGAATACGATAGAACTGTTCGAATATTTTTGAAAGCTGGTCCTTATTCATGCCGATACCATTGTCTGTAACTTTGACGACAAGGTGTTTGCCCGAATTAAGGGTGCTTATAGTAATATCAGGTTTATCGTTGCTATATTTCAGCGCATTATCAATCAGATTAAATATCACATTGCTTAAATGAAGTTCATCACCTTTTACAACAGCATTAGAGGCAGCGAGGCCCAGGTTGATCTGAGCCTCCTTTTTCACAAATTGTAATTGCATACTGTCTGTAATAGCGGCAATAAGGTCGTTCATGTCTACCGGTTTAAACTCCAGCTTGAGATCTTCCCTGTCGATCCTCGCAATATTAAGAACCCTTTCGATGTGGTTCCCCAATCGTACATTTTCATCGTAAATAATCCCGGCCAGGCGGTTAATACGTTGCTTATCCTCGGCTATTTCAGGGTCCTTTAACGCTTCGCTTGCTATCATTATAGTAGCCACAGGAGTTTTAAATTCATGTGTCATATTATTAATGAAGTCGGTTTTCATCTCAGAGATCTTTTTCTGCCTGAATATGGTTAAGATAGTAAATGCAAAGCACCCGATCATTACGAACAGTAAGCTGGCAGAAGAAGCAAGCATCACATTCATATTCTGCAGCATATACTTGTTTTTACCCGGGAATGTGATGGATAGTATCCCCGCATCGTTAATGATCTCTTTAGGGAAAAGCGTAGTAGTGTAGGTATTATCGCTGTCAAAAGAGCCTTTACGGTCTGTAGCAAATAAAAGCGAGTCTGAATTGGCTGAACCGATCCTGTATCTGTAATCAAGATTAATTCCACGGCTGAGCAATTCAGAGCGCAGCAATGTGTCTACCACGACCGGATTTATGCGGTTTAGCAGAGGGATATTAAACTGCTCGTATTCATTTGCCAGATCTTCAAAGATCGCAGATTTCTGGTTTTCAGCTTTCACTGACCTGAAAAAGTGATTAATATTCCGTACTTCTTTTGTTTTTTCCTCATTAAGGAGCCTTGCCTGGCGCTCCAGGTCATGCTTTTCCCGTTCTTTTTTAAGTTGCTGGTTTAATTTGGGGTTACGCCGGGGAAGTGAAACGATCCTGATTCCCATTGCCGGATCTTCAATAAGATAATAAACAGTATCCCGCGGAGTACCTGCGTTCTCTTTTAATTTCTGCAGGTCGGCATTTTCAACATATAGTGCATGTTCTTCTTTCTGAAATACCATCCCGAAGTCGTCAACAGACTGGTGCATCTTTATCTGCAAATGCACTTTGGCCCGTTCGTTAGGGTCCCTGATATAGGTTTCATAAAAATCATTATTTATGGTCATTATATGCGGGAACCGGCTCCTTAGCGCGCTGTCCCTCATCTTAAAGTCGGCTTCAATTTTATGGTTAAGCGCTTTAATCCTGTCGGCAAAAAGTTCCGCCTGACGCCGTGCCGCACTCTGTTCACGCCTCTTCTCCCTCGTGTTCTTCATTTGCTCTTCGGCCAGCGCCTTGCGTTTGACAAAAAGTAAAGCATCTCTCTTTGCCAGCTTCTTGGTCACTTCACTCAGTGAATTATTAACTGAAAGATCGAAAAGCTGTGATTTTTGAACATAGGATTCATGAATAAAGTAGTATTGCATTGCCATTACGCCAAGCAGCGCCGCACTCATCAATCCGGTAATAAGGCTGATACTTCTCTTTTTCATTCTATACAAAAATACATAAGCGCTTACAGCTCAGCCGCCATTTAACATTTTTTAACAGAAAAACGCTTGAATTTACCTGAAAAGTATAAGATTGTAAGAATAGAACTGAGCTGACGGATGCTTTGTGGTATAAGGAAGGGCCATGCGATAAATAAATAACGCCGGATAACAATAATCACCGGGGTAATAATAATAAGGAGAGGGAATGCCCTTAAAATATTCCCTCTCTTCTGTGCTAAAAGCTAATTGCTGAAGCTGAAAATCTCCTAAAAAGGCAGATCATCATCCTGTGCAGACTGGTTCAGATCAGCAGGCGGCGCAAATTCCGGAGCCGGTGCTTCAGCCTGACTTCCTGCCAG
>JAATFW010000131.1 GCA_015654985.1 Sphingobacteriales bacterium
CTCAACAGATGATCCAGGATTATCCGGTTTTAAAAAGAGATTATCCTCTTAATGAAATTAATCTTGATTATTGGGTAAACGAAAAGGAAAGCCCGTATGTTGAAGTGAAGCGTTTTGACTGGTACCGGGGATATCAGGTAGGAGGCCGTTCTCTCACCTGGGGCCGTCAGTGTTACCGGTGGAGCGATATTGATTTTGAGGCAAATGCCCGGGAGGGAATTGCTGCAGACTGGCCCATACGGTATAAGGATATTGCCCCCTGGTATAGTTATGTTGAACGTTTTGTTGGTATTAATGGGTCGAAAGAAGGTCTTCCGCAGTTACCCGATGGAGAATTCCTCCCGGCTATGGCTATGAATTGTGTCGAAAAAGATGTAGCGGCCAGGATCAAATCGCATTATAAAGGCAAACGTACAATGATCATGGGGCGAAGTGCGAACCTTACCGTTCCTCATCATAACCGTACCAATTGCCAGTACCGGAATAAATGCTGGTTAGGTTGTCAGTTTGGGGCTTACTTCAGCACTCAGTCGTCTACCCTCCCTGCAGCAATGGCTACGGGAAATCTTACCCTCCGCCCTCATTCAATCGTTACGAAAATTATTTATGATAAGGATACAAAAAAAGCAAAAGGAGTAGAGGTGCTTGATGCTGAAACAAATAAAACCTATGAATTTTTTTCCAAAGTGGTTTTTGTTTGTGCGTCTGCTTTGAATTCTGCATGGGTATTGATGAATTCGGCAACTGATATCTGGCAGGAAGGGCTGGGCAGCAGCAGCGGAGAGCTGGGCCATAATTTAATGGATCACCACTTCAGGTGCGGGGCTGCCGGTGTGGTAGAAGGGTATGAGGATAAGTATTATTTCGGACGGCGTCCCAATGGTATTTATGTGCCCCGTTTCAGAAATTTGTTCGGTGAAAAGCGTGATTATATACGCGGCTTTGGGTATCAGGGCAGCGCCAGCAGGCAGAATTGGGGGCGTGAGATCGCAGAGATGAATATAGGCGGTGAATATAAGGATGCCCTCTGCGAGCCGGGACCATGGAGGATCGGGTTGGGGGCTTTTGGCGAAACCCTTCCGTATCATGAAAATAAAGCAACCCTTGATAAAAATACCAAAGATAAATGGGGCCTTCCTGTTCTTGCAATAGATTGTGAGATTAAGGAAAATGAAAATAAAATGCGGAAGGATATGATGATCGATGCGCAGGAGATGTTGCAGGCTGCGGGCATAAAAGAAGCGGAAACGTATGATTCCGGATATGGTATGGGCCAGGGCATCCACGAGATGGGAACCGCCAGGATGGGCAGGGATCCGAAAACATCTGTGCTGAACAAATGGAACCAGGTATGGGAGGCCAGAAACGTTTATGTAACAGATGGCGCCTGCATGGCATCATCCAGTTGCGTCAATCCTTCTCTCACCTATATGGCGCTGACAGCGAGAGCTGTAGACCATGCAGTTGGGGAGCTTAAAAAAATGAATATCTGAGTGAATGGTTTCTTAAAAAATGCATAGTATGGCAGAGAAAAATACGAACTCCGGACAGATGGTAAATTCCAGGAGAAATTTTATTAAAACTACGGCTCTGACAGCCGCGGGCTTTATGATCGTGCCGCGGCACGTTCTCGGGGGCAAAGGATTTCTTGCACCAAGCGACCGGCTGCTAATCGCCGGAGTTGGTGCGGGTGGAAAAGGACAAAGTGATATTGCGAGCTTTTATCAAAGCGGAAAAGCTGATATTGCCTTTTTATGTGATGTAGACGACCGCCGGGCAGCAGCCAGCCGGCAGAGTTTTCCGAAAGCAAAATATTATAAGGACTGGAGAGAACTTTTTGATAAAGAAGCAAAAAATTTCGACGCGGTTTCTGTATCTACTCCTGATCATAATCATACAATAATTACCCTGGCAGCAATGCAGCTTGGTAAGCATGTATATGTTCAGAAGCCTCTTACACACGATATTTATGAAGCCCGTTTACTTACAGATGCAGCAAAACGCTATAACGTAGTGACACAAATGGGCAACCAGGGAGCATCAGGCGATGGAGTGAGACAGATGATGGAATGGTATAATGCGGGAGTGATTGGAGATGTTCATACTGTTTACAGCTGGACTAACCGTCCGGTATGGCCACAGGGAATTCCATGGCCCCAAACCAGGGCAGAAGTACCGAAAGAACTTGACTGGGATCTCTGGCTGGGAACGGCGCCCTATAAGGATTATATAGATAAACTCGTGCCCTTTAACTGGAGAGGCTGGTGGGATTACGGAACCGGCGCCCTGGGAGATATGGGATGTCATCTGATTGAGCCTGCCTTCCGCGTTTTAAACCTTTCTTATGTAAAGGATGTGGAATGCAGTGTAGGAAGCGTTTATGTAGACGAGTTTAAACGGGGCTATTTCCCGGAAAGTTGTCCCCCTTCCAGCCATGTTACGATGACCTTCCCCAGGACAAATAAAACCAAAGGACAGGTAAGGCTTCATTGGATGGATGGCGGGATACAGCCTGAACGTCCCGAAGAGCTTGGTCCGAATGAATTATTTGGCGACGGCGGAAACGGTACCTTGTTTATAGGCACAAAAGGAAAAATGATGTGCAGCACTTATGGGGCCGACCCCAGGTTGCTTCCTCTGACAAGAAATGCAGAAGTACAGGTAAAACAAACTTTGCCGCGGATTCCGGGCGGGGCAGACGGGCATTATGCCCAATGGGTGGAAGCCTGTATTGCAGGGCACGGCAAAAAAGAGCTCAGCTCTCCGTTTGAAATTGCAGGGCCTGTTACAGAAGCGTTGCTGATGGCTAATCTTGCTATCAGAGGTTTTGACATACAGAAACCCAAGGCAACAGGCAATGGAGTTGATTATCCTGGTCGCTACATAAAACTTCTCTGGGACAACCAGAACATGCGGGTTACTAATTTTGAAGATGTTAATCAATTTGTAAAACGGACCTACCGTGCCGGATGGAATCTGAAGGTATAACATAAGAGTAAAATGAACAGAAGAGAAGCTATATCAAAAGTAGCCCTGTTACTCGGGGGAACGGTTATAGGAGCTGAGCTTTTTATGAATACTGCGTGTAATCCGCGGGCCGTTAAAGTAAACGATTTATTTGATTCGGATCAACTCACATTTCTCGATGAAGTTGCCGAAACTATTCTTCCTGCTACATCTACTCCGGGAGCTAAAGCAGCAAAAGTTGGAGCGTTTATGACGGGAATGGTAAAAGATTGTTATACTCCCGAAGATCAGAAGATCTTCATTAAAGGAATACTTCAGCTTGATGATGCCTGTAAAAAGCAATTTGGAAAAGAGTTTATGGATTGTGATGCCCGGCAGCGCACCGGGCTTTTAAACCGCCTCAATAAAGAGCAGAATAAATACCAGAAGGAGAAAAAAGCCGATGATCCCAACCATTATTTCACAATGATGAAACAGTTGACCCTGCTGGGTTTCTTTACATCTGAAGTGGGCGCAACCCAAGCCCTGCGGTATGTTCCGGTTCCGGGAAAATACGATGGCTGCATTCCTTATAAAAAAGGAGACAGGGCCTGGGCAATTTAAAACGGGAATTGATCATTTAATAAAATCGGTGTAATCATAAATATGAAAAGACTTAAGCTGGGAATGGTTGGTGGCGGAGCAGGCGCATTTATAGGTGCCGTACATCGCATTGCGGCGCGGCTGGATGACCACTACGAACTGGTGTGTGGTGCATTTAGCAGCAGTGCGGAAAAATCGAAGGCAAGCGGCGTATTATTAGGGCTAGCCCCGGAACGGGTATATAGCTCATATACGGAGCTTTTTGAACGGGAGAAGCAATTACCGGAGAGTGAACGGGTTGAAGTGATAAGTATTGTAACCCCTAATCATGTTCATTTTGAGCCTGCGAAGCTGGCCCTGGAAAGCGGCTTTCATGTGATCCTCGATAAGCCTGCAACTTTTTCTCTGGATGAGGCTAAACAATTGAAGAAAGTTGTTGCAGAAACAGGAAGATTTTTATGTCTGACCCATACCTATACCGGCTATCCTATGGTGAAAGAAGCACGGCAAATAGTGTCTTCAGGAAGGTTGGGAAAGATCAGAAAAGTGTATGTAGAGTATCCCCAGGGTTGGTTGAGTACTTTTGAAGAAGGATCAGGCAACAAACAGGCTTCCTGGCGGACAGACCCGGAACAAAGCGGAATTGCCGGGGCTATGGGGGACATCGGCACCCATGCCTTTAACCTTGCTGAATATGTAAGCGGGCTGGAAGTAACCAGGCTTTGCGCGGATATCAATATTATGGTAGAAGGGCGCAGGCTTGACGACGACGGGGCCGTATTATTAAAGTTTAACGGGAATGCCAGCGGTGTTCTGATGGCTACACAGGTAGCGGCAGGAGAAGAAAACAATATAAAAATAAGGGTTTACGGAGAAAAAGGGGGGATTGAATGGCAGCAGTGTGACGCTAACAGCCTTCAGTTAAAGTGGCCTGGCCGGCCTTTGGAGATCCTTAGAACGGGTGGGAAATACCTGGGAACGTTTGCCACGCATAATATCCGTACCCCGGCAGGCCACCCCGAGGGGTATCTCGAAGCTTTTGCCAACTTATACAGCAATTTCGCTTTATGTATAAAAGCCCGTCTGGCAGGAAAAGAACCACAACCCGAATGGCTTGATTTTCCGGGAATTGAAGAGGGGCTGAGGGGGATGGCCTTTATTGAAAATGTAATAGCTTCCGGGAAATCTGAAAAAAAATGGCTTGATTTTATACTATAAACAGCATGACGACAATAAAAGGACCGGGAATTTTTCTTGCACAATTTATAGGGGAACAGGCTCCCTTTAACGATCTGCGATCTATCTGTCAATGGGCAAAAGGTTTAGGTTTTGAAGGAGTGCAGATCCCTGTTACAGACAGCCGTTTTATTGATTTGCAGAGAGCTGCCGAAAGTAAACTATATGCCGATGAAATAAAGGGCATAGTGAATGAATGCGGACTGCAGATCACAGAGCTTTCGACACATCTGCAGGGCCAGTTAATAGCTGTACATCCTGCATACGATAAATTATTTGACGGTTTTGCTCCCGCGGCGGTGCGGAACAATCCTTCTGCAAGAAGAGCATGGGCTGTACAGCAGCTCAAATATGCAGCGAAAGCCTCGCAGAACCTGGGTTTAAATGCCCATGCAACTTTTAGCGGCGCCCTGCTCTGGCCAATGGTATATCCCTGGCCTCAGCGTCCGGCTGGTTTGGTTGAAACAGGCTTTGAGGAGCTTGCTTCACGCTGGCTTCCGATATTAAATGTTTTCGACGACTGCGGTGTAGACCTTTGCTACGAGATCCATCCCGGGGAGGACCTTCATGATGGAGTGTCTTATGAAATGTTCCTCGAAAAGGTAAATAATCATGCAAGGGCCTGTATTTTATACGATCCCTCTCATTTTGTACTGCAATGCCTGGATTACCTGGCTTATATCGATCATTATCATGAACGTATTAAAATGTTCCATGTTAAAGATGCAGAGTTTAATCCTACCGGAAAGCAGGGCGTTTATGGCGGGTATCAGGGATGGATTGACCGTGCCGGACGTTTTCGTTCATTAGGGGACGGACAGGTTGATTTTAAGTCGGTTTTCAGTAAGTTTACGCAATATGATTTTAAAGGCTGGGCGGTAATGGAATGGGAATGTGCCCTGAAACATCCTGAAGACGGTGCAAAAGAAGGTGCAGTATTTATTCGTGACCATATAATCAGGGTTACAGAGAAAGCATTTGACGATTTTGCTGCTTCGGGCATGGATGATCTTGCAAACAAACAAATTCTTGGTATTCATAATCAGTAATTAAATAGTTTATGAAGAAAATTCTCGTCCTTTTTAGTTTCTATGCGGTACTGACCGGATGCGGAAATAATTCCGGTGGCAAAACTGAAAATAAAGATACGGCGGAAGCAGCCGATATGGCGGCAGGTACCCGGCAAACGGAAGCAGACACGAATGTAAATGATATCGGAACTGACCGCACTTCCGGGGCTGCTGTCAGTGGTTCTTACGAAAAAGGAGCGCAGCTTATAACACAATCAGATTGCCTTTCCTGCCATAAAACGGATTCTAAAATTATAGGGCCTTCTTATCAGGATGTAGCAAAAAAGTACGAAAACAATGAAGCTAATATAAAATATCTGGCCGGCAAGATTATTAAAGGAGGAAGTGGTGTTTGGAGTGATATCCCGATGACCCCCCATCCGACTGTTACTGAAAGTGATGCCAGCGAAATGGTTAAGTATATATTGTCATTAAAAAAATAAGAAATGAAACGTTTTATTTTACCTGTGCTGACTGCAGCAGTCTTATTGATTTGCCAGTCGTTTAAAAATTCTTCATTTATGAAAAGTCCTGCTTCTGATGCCCGCCCGGGAACATGGGTGCCGCTCTTCGACGGTAAAACAACTAGTGGGTGGCACAGCTATGGGAAGATGAGCGGTGCAGGGGCCTGGAAAGTTGATGAGGGGGCTTTACATCTCGATCCGGCCCTCAAAAAGGAGGGTGCCGAAGGAGGTGATCTGGTAACGGATGAAGAGTTTGATAATTTCGACTTGAAGCTTGAATGGAAGATAGCCGCAAAAGGAAACAGCGGTATTATCTTTTATGTGAATGAGGACCCTGAAAAATATCCTCAGACCTATAATACCGGGCCGGAGATGCAGGTGCTCGATAATAACGGGCATCCGGATGCTAAAATACATAAGCATCGTGCCGGTGATCTGTACGACCTGGTTCCCTGCAGTAAAGAGACTGTAAAGCCTGCAGGCGAATGGAACAGCGCTGAGATTGTAAGTAAGAATGGAAAGCTTGATCTCTATCTGAACGGAACAAAAGTAGTTTCAACCACCCTATGGGATGATAACTGGAAAAAGCTGGTTGCCGGGAGCAAGTTTGCTTCTATGCCTGGTTTCGGCACTTTCAAATCAGGGAAGATTGCGCTTCAGGATCATGGGGATGAGGTATGGTACCGGAACATTATGATCAGGAAACTGTGATATTATATTTTTAAATTAACCAAATATGAACCCTGCCATTCGAATCAAATTATCGGCCATGATGTTCCTGGAGTTTTTTATCTGGGGAGCATGGTTTGTTACTTTAGGGACTTTCCTGGGCAGAAATCTCAGCGCCTCGGGAACGCAGATCAGCCTGGCTTATCTTACTCAATCTATCGGTGCTATTATAGCTCCGTTCATTATCGGACTGATAGCTGATCGTTTTTTTTCCGCTCAGAAAATACTTGGGGTGCTCCATCTTGCCGGAGCAGTATTACTTTGGATAACCTCTGCCACCACTGCTTTTGATTCCTTTTTCCCTGGAATCCTGGTTTATATGATCCTTTTTATGCCAACCCTGGCGTTGGTGAACTCCGTTTCCTTCAGGCAAATGAAGGATCCGGGAAAAGAGTTCCCTTCTGTAAGGGTATTGGGAACGATAGGATGGATCATTGCCGGGCTAACCATTGGCTGGTTAAACTGGGAACAATCTAATCAGTTGACTTTAACGTTTAAGATGGCTGCTGTTGCGTCGGCAGTGCTCGGTTGCTTAAGTTTTAGCCTTCCCGCTACACCTCCGGCAAAAAAAGGAGAGAAAACGTCTGTTGCTGATGTACTCGGCCTTGATGCCATCGGCTTACTAATGAACCGTTCCTATTTGTTGTTTTTTCTTTCATCGGTAGCTATTTGTATCCCTCTTGCCTTCTATTATAATTTTACCAACCTTTTTCTGAATGAAGCGGGGATGAAATCTGCAGCGGGGGTCCAGATACTCGGACAGGTTTCAGAGACCTTGTTTATGCTTCTGATTCCCCTGTTTTTTATCCGTCTTGGAGTAAAGAAAATGCTGGCTATTGGAATGTTCGCCTGGGTGCTTCGGTATGTGATGTTCGCTTATGGGGATGCCGGTGGTAATTACTGGATGCTGATCATGGGTATTGTGTTACATGGGGTATGTTACGACTTTTTCTTTGTAACCGGACAGATCTATACGGATAACCTTGCAGGCGAACGTTTTAAGAGTGCTGCACAGGGAATGATCACACTGGCGACTTACGGAGTGGGTATGCTCATCGGATCGCTGGTATCGGGCCCCATCGTTGATGCCTATGCAAGGCCGGAAGGGCACGACTGGCAATCTGTGTGGCTTGTTCCGGCTGGAATAGCCGCATTGGTGCTGCTGCTGTTTATCCTTCTGTTCAGAGACAGAAACCAGGCAAACAATGGAGCGACCGGTATACCGTTAACAGAAACAAAAGAAATCAATCCGCTGATATGAATACTGCACATAACCGGAGGGCGGCAATTAAAAATATTCTGGCAGGGACTGCTGCCATCACCACTTCAGGTATGCTACAATCATTTGCATGTGCCGGTGAGCCCGGTGCTTACCAGTTAAAGGGAAATATTAATCATTCTGTATGCCGATGGTGTTTCAATGACCTTCCTCTTGATGAGCTTTGTTCTGCTGCCAGGCAAATAGGTTTAAAAGCAATAGACCTTGTTGGCCCCAAAGACTGGGATACTCTTAAAAAGCACGGACTCGATTCTTCCATGTGCAATGGGGCGGAGATCAATTTGACAGACGGATGGAATGACAGGCAGTTCCATGATACTCTTATAAAAAATTATACCGGAATGATCCCTCTTGTAGCAAAAGCGGGATATAAAAATCTTATTTGCTTTAGCGGGAGCCGGAGAGGAATGGATGATGAAACTGGTTTAAGAAACAGTGCCGAAGGACTGAAAAAGGTTCTGGATTTAGCAGCAAAGCATAACGTAGTACTTGTGATGGAGCTCTTAAACAGTAAAATTAATCACAAGGATTATCAGTGCGACCGCACGGCATGGGGTGTTGAACTTGTGAAGATGCTTGGCTCTGAGAATTTCAGGCTGCTTTATGATATTTACCATATGCAGATTGACGAAGGCGACGTCATTCATACTATCCGTGAGAATCATCAGTATATCGCTCATTATCATACAGCAGGTGTGCCCGGGCGTAACGAGATTGACGAAACGCAGGAATTATATTACCCGGCTATTATGAATGCAATTAATGCGACCGGATTTAAAGGATATGTAGCCCAGGAGTTTATCCCCCTGCAGTCTGATAAGATCGCATCATTAAGAAAAGCCGTACAGATCTGTGATGTATAAACAGAATATAGAGATCCTGAATAATAAATTATTAAGAAAAATGTGCAGCAGAAGAAATTTCATACAGCATACCGGGCTTGTTACAGCAGCCATGCTGATTCATCCGCATTTATTAAGCAGTAAAACAAAAACTTCGAAAGCCGTGGGACTGCAATTGTACACGCTCAGAAATGAAATCGGAAAGGATGTTAAGGGCGTTATAGCAAAAGTAGCGGCTGCAGGATATAAAGAGGTTGAAGTATTTGGATATAATACAACTGACCAGTTCTGGGGGCTTACACCAAAGGCCTTTAAAGAACTTCTGGACATTTATTATCTGACCTCGCCTTCCGGGCATTACGGGCAGGACCGCTTTCTTGCAAAGGGCGGGACTGACGATGACCTGAAAACTCATATAGAGGCGGGACTTATACTGGGACATACATACATCACTGTCCCTTCTATGGGCGGGCAGTTCAGGAATACCGCTGATGACTATAAAGCGGCCGCTGAAAAGTTTAATAAGGCTGCTGAATTGTGTAAAAGATCAGGATTGCAGCTTGCCTATCATAATCATGCCTCCGAGTTTGAACAAACCGGGGCAACAACGGGTTATGATATTTTGCTGAGAGAAACAGATCCTTCGCTGGTGAAGTTTGAACTTGATATTTATTGGGCTGTAAGGGGCGGGCAGGATCCTGTAACCATGTTTAAGCAACATCCGCACCGGTTTGCAATGTGGCATGTAAAAGATATGGACCGGGCACAACCTGAGCTGAACACCGAAGTTGGAAAGGGAAGTATTGATTATAAGAAGATCTTTGCGTCGGCAAAACTTTCGGGAGTAAAACATATCCTGGTAGAGCAGGAGAACTTTTTTATAGACCCTTTTGCGAGCATCGGCGAAAGCTGCAAGTATATAAAAGAGAAGCTTCTTCCGTTTAGCGAATAGTTTCGGGCGGCAATGGCAATTATACTCCAAATAATCCAATATTCCGGGCGTTCAGTGCTATAATCTTTAGAGGATTAGCGGTATTTTTGAAAAACAATTCATTCATATTGTTATGACTCAATCTCATCACAGCAAACATGGGCATCATCATGAAAAAAATGATGCCCATTCTGACGGTCAACATAACGGACATCATCACGATGACCCTCACCATCACGCCGGGCATATGCATCCTGTAGTGAAAAACCTTAGGATTGCGTTTGTCATAAATCTTTCATTTTCTATTGTCGAATTTGTCGGAGGAGTTATGACTAACTCAGTGGCAATTCTTTCTGATGCGGTACATGATCTTGGTGATGCTGTAATTATAGGTATATCGCTTTGGATGGAGAAATTTTCCAAAAAGGGAAGAAGTATTAATTATACGTATGGTTACAGACGGTTCTCTACATTAGCGGCTTTTTTAACTTCAGTAGTGCTGCTGGTAGGTTCTGCCCTGATCATTTTTGAATCGGTACCCCGTTTGTTTCATCCCCAGGAGGTGCATGCAGGCGGGATGTTTGGACTGGCAATAGCGGGTATCATATTTAATGGCCTTGCAATATTGCGCCTCAGAAATGATCATAATTCATTGAACCAGCGTGCTGTGATGCTCCATATGATGGAAGATGTGCTGGGTTGGATAGCGGTTTTGCTGGGAAGTGTTATTATTTATTATACACAGTGGTACTGGATAGATCCTTTAATGTCTCTTGGCATCGCTGCATTTATTCTGTTTAATGCAGGCAAAAATATCCTTAGCGTGTCTAAAATCTTCCTTCAGTCGGTTACCGATGCGGTTAACGGCGAGGAGATTGCAACGAGATTAACAGGAATTGATCATGTTACTGATGTTCACGATATTCATATATGGTCGATGGATGGAAATTACAATGTGCTGACTGTGCACCTGGTTGTAGATCAGGAAGCAGTTAATGATGATTTGAAGTATATAAAGGAGCAGGCCATACAAATTTTAACGGAACAAAACATTCAGCATCCTACTGTACAGATTGAATTCCCTTCGGGTTTGTGCCAATTTAAGAAGTGCTGAAAAAAAATGCCCTCCCGGATAGGGGAGGGCGGAATAAGGTCATTACAAAGGTAGCATCATATTATGCGTCATGTACCGCATTTGCTGCATCATCCGCCGCGTTACTTAATTTTGTCTTCACAGCGCTTACAGCTTCATCTTTCTTGCTGTTCAGATCACTGGCTTTTGATTGCACTGTTTCTTTTACAGATTGTACCTTATCTTTAACAGACCCTGCAAGATCCTTAGCTTTGTCAGAAATCTGACTTCGGATTTCTGAACCACTGTCGGGCGCAAATAAAATCCCTATCGCTGCACCAACAGCCACCCCTGCAAGCAATGCAGCAATTATTTTTGAAGTGTCATTATTGCTTTTGCACAATGTATCCGGCAAATACTTTTTATAGTTCATAATAATATCATTTTATTATGTAACAGCTTTAAGCATATAGTGTTTAGATTAATAATAATTTATCTGCAGTTTCATATATCTTGTTTGCCGGTCATCTTCAAAATTGGAATGGCATTGCCCTGTTTTTATGCAAAAATTACTGAATTGTCTGCCAATTGTGCAAACTAATTGTTAATTGCAAACTGTTAACCATACATGGTTAAGCTTTGCTAAGATAAACAACCATGTTTTATCAGAAGACTTAAAATATTATGAAGAAATTTTGTTTGTGTCTCGACTTAAAGGATAACCCCGAATTATTAAAGGAATACGATGCTTATCATCAGAATGTGTGGCCTGAAATATTGGAGAGTATCAGAAGTGCGGGGATTGTTAATATGGAAATTTACAGGTTGCACTCCCGCCTCTTTATGATTATGGAAACTGATGATTCCTTCAGCTTTGAAAAGAAAGCGGAAATGGATGCCTCCAATGCCAGGGTACAGGAATGGGAAAAGTTAATGTGGAAATACCAGCAACCGTTACCCTGGGCGCAGCCAGGTGAAAAATGGCTTTTTATGAATAGGATATTTTCACTGGATGCTGATGAAAATGAATAGTTTTGTTGCTATGGTGCATGGGATTGCGCGATTTTTTAATCCTTACCTTAAATTAATTACAGCAAAGGTCCCTTTAATTTACCAGAAGGATTTTATTAAGGACAATAGTAAAAGTTAAGGGAACTTCATCCGGGCAATAAGGGGACTTTCTCCGGGCTAATAAGGATGCTTCATTTGGCTAATTGAAATGTCGTAATACAAAAGGGGGAGTTCTTTTGCAGGAACTCCCCTTTAATTTAAACATTTTTAATAGGTAATATATGTTGGATCAGGCAACCAGTAGGTCATTATCCTGGCTTTTACCTGGTTTGTCTCGTAAGAATTTGCCTCTCTCTTTGCGGAATTTTTTAAGATCGTTTAATAATACTGCTTTTAATTCTTTGTCAATCTGTCTTAGCAGAGCCGGGTTGATATCCTGAGTATTCATAGTAATATGTTTATACCGCAACCTATGCCAAGACAATGCCAGTTTTTTTATATTGAAAATATGCTGGTATTTTATGAATCATCGGCAAAGAATGTATGCTTTTAAGGACAATAAATTGCCTGTTAATGTAAAATTGCGCTATTGAACATTTGGCATAAACAATTGGAACGGAAATAGTATTTTTGAGCGTAATGAGATTCCTGTTTCCCGGATTTCTGTTTGCCCTGATAGCGGTATTGATCCCGGTAATTATTCACCTGTTTAATTTCAGAAAATTCACAAAGGTATATTTCAGCAACTTAAGCTTCCTGAAACAGATAGAGCAGCAATCATCCTCTCCAAGGAGGATTAAAAGGCGTCTGCTCCTGGCAGCACGTATCCTTACCCTTGCTTTTCTGGTATTTGCCTTTGCCCAGCCTTATATTCCGGCCCGGAAAGAAGCCGGCTCTAAGACAAGCCGGCAGATAATCAGTATCTATATAGACAATTCTTATAGTATGGAGGTACTGAATAAGGAGGGTAATCTGCTGGATGAAGCAAAACGCAGGGCTAAAGAAATCGCTTCGGTATATAATTTAAACGACAGATATCAGTTACTAACTAATGATTTCGAAGGCAGGCATCAATATTTGCTTAGCTACGAAGATTTTTTATCGGCTTTGGACGATGTAAAAATAAGCGGGGTAAGACGGAGCTTACAGCAGGTGATCGACAGGCAACAGGATTTGCTGTCGGGCAATCCGGGCCCGGAAAAGACGATCTGTCTGATATCTGATTTTCAGAAAAATACTTTACCGCCAGGGGCCTTAAAGGTAGATACAGGTATTTCATGCAGGCTCATCAGCCTGAAAGCGGAACCGCAACCTAATATTTCCGTTGATTCTGTATGGTTTACATCTCCGGTTCACAAGCGCGGTGATACAGAACATCTGGTGGTGCGCTTAAAAAATAATTCGGATGCCATGGCTGAGAATGTTCCCGTGAAAATTACGGTTGATAACCAGCAAAAGGCCCTGGGAAGTTTGAGTATAGCTCCCCGCATGGTCAGGCAGGATACGCTTTCGTTTAGCGGACTGGAAGAGGGCTGGAAAAGAGGAGTGGTGACTATTACCGACTACCCGATCACGTTTGATGACCGCTTCTTTTTCTCGTTTTATGTAAGGAATTCCATGTCGTTGCTGGTTATTAATATGGAAGAACAGAATCCTTATCTCAGGGCTGTCTATGGAGCCGAGCCCTTTTTTAATATTAAAAATTATGATTCTGGAAATATAAATTACTCTGAAATATTTAATTATCCTCTTATTGTTTTGAATGGTACGAAAGGATTACAGGCAGGACTGGCACAACAGTTAAAGATTTATGCCGGGAATGGAGGAAGCCTGATGGTTTTTCCTTCATTAGGCAGGGGGATTGATGAATTGCAAATACTTACAAAGATTTTGGGGACAGATATTCCGGAAGCGGAAGATAACGGAATTTCAAAGGTAACATCAGTCAACTTTCAGCATCCCCTCTTTAAAGGGGTATTTGAAAAGGTCCCCCGTCATGTAGATTTGCCTGTTGCAAAAAAATATATACGGTATAGCAGGCTGAACCGGGTAAACAGAAATATGCTGATGGAACTGCCGGGCGGGAGAACGTTCTTAAGCCAGTATGCGATAGGAAAAGGTCATGTATATCTTTCAGCAGTATCACTGGATGAAGAATCGGGGAATCTGGTCCGTCATTCATTCTTTGTGCCGCTCATGTATCAGTCGGCTTTTCTGAGTCTTCACGACAGGCCTCTTTCGTATATTATCGGAGAAGACACTTATCTTGAAATTAATAAAACAATTCTTTCTCCAAATCAATCGCTGAAACTTAAAAACCCGCAGACAGAAATAATTCCGGATCTGCGCCAGACAGAGAGCGGAACCATGCTTTTTATTGCTGATCAGATCAGGGAACAGGGGCATTATAGCTTAGTAAAGGGAGACAGCCTTCTTGCTGTGATTGCTTTTAATGATAACCGGAAGGAATCAGACCTTAGCTATGCTTCAGAAAAGGAGCTGCTGAAGCATTTTCCGGAAAACAGAACAGAGTTGTTTGATCCGGGTAAGGGGCCATTGAAGAATACAATAAAAGCAATAAATTATGGTGTGCAGTTGTGGAAACTTTGCCTAATTTTAGCGCTGATTTTTCTGGCTGCAGAAATTCTGCTTTTAAAATTTTATGGCAGGAGAGAGGGTAGAGGAAAACTTAAAATTATTAAATGAAAACTATACTTCTTCGTTCAGTAAACATTTTATTTCCCGGATCTGCTTTTTATAATAAAACAGCTGATGTGCTGATAAAAGATGGAAAAATTGCAGAGATCGCAGAAAAAATTTCTTCGGAAGATACCGGTCTTATGCCTGTGGATGCAAAAGGAAAAATTCTTTCTCCAGGATTCTTTGATCTTAATGTAAATTTAGGAGAACCGGGTTATGAAACCAAAGAAGACCTGATCAGCGGAGCTGCAGCTGCTGTTGCGGGAGGATTTACAGGCCTTGCTGTACAACCGTCCACCCATCCTCCCATACATTCTAAAGCTGAAGTTTCGTACATCGTAAACTGTTCGCGAAGCTTTCTTCCCGATATTTTTCCGGTGGGCTGCATCAGTTTTAACCGCGAAGGGAAAGATCTTGCCGAGTTGTATGATATGCGTATGGCAGGCGCCGTTGCTTTTTCGGACGGCACAAAGCCGGTTTGCGATTCAGGCTTAATGAGCAGGGCGCTCTTATATGTAAAGGGCTTCGATGGATTGATCTTTTCCTATCCTGAAGATACCTCTATTGCCGGTAAAGGAAAAATGAATGAGGGTGTAATGAGCACCTATCTTGGTATGAAGGGTATACCTGCTCTGGCAGAGGAGGTGTTTATTTCAAGAGATCTTTATCTTGCAGAGTATAATGATTCGAGAGTGCACTTCAGCACTATTTCTTCTGCCGGAAGTGTGTCTCTTATAAGGGAGGCAAAAAAGAAAGGGACTAAAGTAAGCTGTGATGTTGCAGTGCATCACCTGGTATTAACAGAGGATGTTCTGGCAGATTTCGACAGTAACTATAAAGTTAAGCCTCCCCTGCGTACGCAGACTGATGTAGATGCCCTTCTTGAGGGCCTGAAGGATGGAACGATAGATGCTATCGTGTCTCAGCATACTCCTCATGAGGTCGAATTTAAAGAAGTTGAATTTGAAATTGCAGCTTTTGGCATAACAGGTCTTCAGACTGTTCTTCCCTTAGCATTGAGTGCCGGTTTAACGGTAGAAGAAATTGTGGAAAAGCTTGCAGTGAATCCAAGAAAGGTGCTTAATCTGCCTGTTCCCGGGCTTGAAGTGGATGAAGTGGCAAACTTTGTTTTGTTCGATCCTGAAGCTGAATGGATCTTTGATGCAGATACCAATAAATCTAAATCCTCGAATTCGCCTTTCCTGGGGCAGAAGATGAAAGGGAAAGTAGTGATGGCAGGGAATAAAGGGCAGGTGTATTTGGGGTGAAAGGTGAAAGCAGAAAGGTGAAAGGTGAAAGCCGAAGATTAAGGTGGGCGGCAAGGGTACTATATTAAGACTTGCATAGTGCTTGATACCTGATACCAGATACTTGATACTATCGGGGCAGTAAAGCTACTATATTAAGGTTTGCATTTGTGGTTTTTATTTAGGAAACTTGTTATATGATAAAGCCGGAATACAAACTGCAGGTTACTAACTTATTAATCACCAATGGCTAAAACTTATCGTTTAATACAACGCTATGGACATACATGTAGAAAGGGCTATTGACGCCTCTCTTAGTCAATTTGAAAAGGTAGCTGCTTACCCCGTTGCAGAATTTAAAAAAAGAGTTACCGTTGTTTTTAACTCGGAAGACGACTTTATGGAAAAAGTTTCATTGATGGATGGAGCTTTTGACGATGAGCCTCACATGGAAGCGTTGCGTGAAGTCTTTTTTGATCTGTTGATGATCAACTTTTTTGTAGAAGATGTTAAGAAACTCGAGGAAGATTATCTCGACTCAGAAGAATGGGAAGATATAGAGGAGGAAACAATAGACCGGGGAACAGAATTACTGAATGTGCTTCTTTACCTCCGCGAGTGCAGGGACGAAGATATTGATCCTGATCTTGAAGATTTTCTCAAAGAGTTTTTACTTGTTGACGAGGATGAATTTCAGGATGAGCACCGTATTTATGAGGATGTTATTGCCAACCAGGTATTAATGGAAAGCAATATTGAGGAAATCGCTAAAGTTGCAGGCAACCTTCCTGATTCATCAGAATTTAAAGAGCTCTTTTACCCGGTTATGAACTTTTTTTATCAAAACGAGCCCTCGGAAGATGAAAGTGCTGTGTTTCTTAGTAATAGTGCAGAACCTGAATTTGATGCTCCGGTGTACGCCCTGTTAATTGCTTTTAATAAACCCCAAATATAAAAACATGGAAACTACAATCGAGACAGTAAACCTGCGAAAAGCTGCAGTAATCAACGCCTTAATCTGGGCTTTTGTTGATGTTGTACTATTTCTGCTTGTCTATTACGTAAAACCTGAACTGATGGGCTCTTATGCCTGGGGAGGGATTCGTTTTTTAATCGGACTTGGATTTGCGATCTATTTTTCGCTGGATCTCAG
>JAATFW010000275.1 GCA_015654985.1 Sphingobacteriales bacterium
ATTGGTTACAGGTGGAACTAAGGGTCTTGGTAGAGCTATCGCAGAGCGTTTGCTAAAAGCCGGCGCTACTGTAGTCATTACAGCCAGGAACAAACCAGCTGGCGACAGTGGCATCCAGGATTTTATTCAGGCCGATCTAATTTAGAACTGTTGGATCATATTCCTTGTTAAATGCCAAGTTAGTTGCTGATTTTAAAAGGAAGCGACCGCTCTTTTGGGAGCAGCCGTTTTCTTTTTTGATGATTTCATCAGTGGACCCGGAGAGATTCGAACTCTCGTCCAGATATGGAACAAATTATGCTTTCTACATGCTTATCTGCCATTTAATTGTAGGGAAGGGGAAGGCTGGCAAATTGCCTGTACCGTCTTCCTTAGATGCTTTATCTCGTTCGGTTTTCGCACCCTTAACCAAACCAGTTCTGTTGATCGATGCCCCGTATGCTGATATAACAGAACAGAATACCAGCGGGACAAAAGCTGAGCTAATTCTAAATTAGGCAGCTAAGGCGTAGTTATTTTCGCCAATTGTTGTTTGAGAGTTCAGATTTAAGCGCTAGTCTCACAACGCGCTGCATGCTTACATACCTGCCGCCATCCTGTCAATTCCGGTCGGGCCCAGTATATATAATTCTGTATTAATTTATAATTCCTATCTTTTCGGCAACTACCGGTTGCCCGTTAACAGCCTTCTCTTTTATTACCACTCTGCCCGGATAAGCTATTAACGCTTTTTCCAGGCAAATCATTGCCTTCGACAAATCTTCTTTGTTCAAAACATATGCCAAACGTACTTCATCTCTTCCTGCGCCTTCAGAACAGTAAAACCCTGCCGCAGGAGCCATCATTACTGTCTGATTGTCATAAGAAAACTTTTCGAGGATCCACTGGCAGAACTTTTCCGTGTCATCTACAGGCAGGCGGGCAACCACATAAAAGGCTCCTTTCGGGTTAGGACAAAATACCCCTTCCATTTTATTAAGGGCCTGTACAAGAAGGTCCCGCCGTTCAATATATTCCTTATTTACAACTTCAAAGTATGAATCAGGAGTGTCTGTTCCTGCTTCTGCAGCGATCTGATCTACCATGCCGGGGCTTAACCGTGCCTGCGCAAATTTCAATGCCGTAGCAAGCACCTGCCTGTTTTTGGTAACAAAACATCCTATACGTGCTCCGCAGGCACTGTACCGTTTCGAAATACTGTCAAAAATAATTACGTTCTGATCTATTCCTTCCAGGTGCATCGGTGAGTAGAACTTGTTTCCATCGTAACAAAATTCGCGGTATGCCTCGTCTGCAAACAGGTAGAGATCATACTTCAGGCAGAGCTTCTTTAATTCTACAAGTTCTTCGTAAGAGTAAAGATATCCTGAAGGATTATTGGGATTGCAGATAAATATCGCCCGGGTCTTATTGGTAATAAGTTTTTCAAACTCACTGACCGGAGGCAGGGAAAATCCTGTTTCAATAAAGGACAATACCGGTCTGATTACGGCACCGCTCATCCAGGCGAAAGCACTGTAGTTCGCATAGAAGGGTTCGGGAATGATAATTTCATCTCCTTCATCCAGGCATGATTGCATTGCAATTACAATGGCTTCCGACGCGCCGCAGGTTACCAGAATATCTTCAGGACTTACATTATAACCTGCACGGTTGTAATATTCTGCAAGTTTTGTACGATAAGATTCTGTTCCTTCAGATTGTGTGTAAGCCCAAACATCGAAATCCACAGACCGTATGGCGTCCATCATCACCTGGGGCGTTTCAATATCAGGCTGGCCAATATTCAGATGAAAAACCTTCTTTCCCTCATGTTTTGCCTGTTCTGCGTAAGGTGTGAGCTTACGGATGGGAGAAGCCGGCATTCCATTCCCCTTATTTGAAATTTTTGGCATGGGTGCAAAAATAAAAAAACCTCTCTGTTTACAGAGAGGTTTTTAGTTCTTTTCAGTTTTTTATTTTATTTCGTCTCTGATGTTACTACCTCTCCTTTAATGTACAGATACTTAACAGGTGTTTTCGCATTGGATTTAATTGTTAAGGCTTTATTAAATGAGCCCGGGGCGGCGGCGTTGTAAGTAACAGAAATTACGCCCGTTTCACCCTTTTTAATAGGTGTGCTGGTAAATTTAGGTACGGTACAACCACAACTCGACTGTACATCTCCGATAATTAAAGGCTGATCGCCGAGGTTGGTGAATTTGAAATCATAACTTACCGGCTTTCCCTGTGCAATTTTACCAAAGTCGTTTGTTTCTTTTTCAAATTTAAATTCAGGCTGCTGATCTGCACGCAGGGCAGTCATTACTGCAAACCCCATGATTACGGCACATACTGTTATAAATTTTTTCATTCTTATCAATTTATATAATTTACTGTAAAAGTATTAAGTATTTTATTCATTCAAAAATAATACCACAATAGTTTACGTAACAATAATCTTAAGGTTTCATTATGCGTGTATTTTATTAATTTTGAAAAATTGACATTGAAGGATATTCAGCAAATATGAAAGCAACAAATCAGACGAATATTTCTGAGTTAAGCTTTGAAGATTTCAAACAAATCGTGATAGATGATTATCGCATTTGTTTTGAGAGCCGACAAGCAAGTTTACTGGGACGGAAGGAAGTATTAACAGGGCAGGCTAAGTTCGGGATCTTTGGAGATGGTAAAGAGGTAGCACAGGTTGCTATGGCTAAAGCTTTCAAAAAGGGTGACTGGCGATCCGGGTATTACCGGGATCAGACTTTTATGTTTGCAGCAGGTATGCTTACCATAACTGAGTTTTTTGCCCAGTTATATGCAACCACGGATGTTAATGCCGAGCCTTCTTCTGCCGGACGGCAAATGAACAGTCATTATGCTACCCGGTTCCTTAATGACGATGGAAGCTGGAAAGATCAGACGCAAACAAAAAATGCATCTTCGGATATTTCTACTACCGGGGGCCAGATGGCACGGCTGGTGGGCCTTGCTTATGCATCGAAACTTTACCGGGAAAATACCGGCCTTAAATACCTTACCCATTTTTCGGCAGACGGAAATGAAGTGGCTTTCGGTACCATAGGCAACGGGGCAACTTCAGAAGGGGTGTTTTTTGAAGCGATCAACGCGGCCGGTGTGCTTCAGATACCGATGGCTATTTCTATCTGGGACGACGCTTATGCGATATCCGTACCTTCAGAACTTCAAACGACAAAACAGGATATCTCTGAAATATTAAAGGGCTTTCAACGCGATGAAAAGGGCGATGGCTTTGAAATATTTAAGGTGAAGGGCTGGGATTATCCGGGTTTATGCGAGACTTATGAAAAGGCAATTCAGATCTGCCGTGAAAAGCATATTCCGGTAATGATCCATGTCTATCAGCTTACGCAGCCGCAGGGCCATTCAACCTCCGGTTCTCACGAACGGTATAAGAGCAAAGAACGGCTCGACTGGGAACTGGAATATGATTGCCTGATCCAAATGCGCAAGTGGATGCTGGAGTCGGCTATTTCCACAGAAGATGAGCTTTCGGAACTTGAGAGCGTAGCCAAAGAATATGTCCGCAATTGCCGGAAAAATGCCAGGAATAATTTTCAGGCTGTTCTTAAGAGCGAGGCTGCGGAAGCTTCGCAATTACTCGTAAATTTCGGCCGTGAAGATTTTCAGCAGTTTGCAGATCATCTCAGGTCACTTGCAGAGGTTTCCCGCCGCGATATTATGGAAGCGGTACGAAAGGCCATCCGCCTGCTTGCCGGAACTGATTCTCCGGAATTGCTGGCGCTGAAGAACTGGTACCATCGGCAGATGGAGCTTAATAACGAAAGATATCATTCAAAGCTCTTTACTGATTCGGCAGATTCTCCCGCAAATATTCCGGTAGTTCCTGCAGAATATGATGAAAATGCTAAAATGATCGATGGGCGGGAAGTGCTGAATGCATGCTTTGATGCAAATATAAGCCGCGATCCGCGTATTATCGCCTTTGGTGAAGATGTTGGAAGTATCGGGGATGTAAACCAGGGCTTTGCCGGCTTGCAGCAGAAGTATGGTAAACTGAGGGTTGCAGATACCGGGATCAGGGAAAGCACCATCATTGGTCAGGGCATAGGTTTGGCCATGAGAGGCCTCAGGCCTATTGCGGAAGTTCAGTATCTTGATTATTTGTTATATGCGATCAACGTTATAAGTGATGACCTTGCCAGTTTAAGCTACCGGACGAAAGCAGGGCAGAAGGCCCCTGTAATTGTCAGGACAAGAGGGCACCGGCTTGAAGGGGTATGGCATTCCGGCTCGCCAATGGCAATGATCCTTGGTATTATGCGGGGAGTACATATCTGTGTCCCCCGTAATATGACGCAGGCTGCAGGGTTGTATAACACCTTGCTGAGAGGAGATGAGCCTGCTTTGATGGTTGAATGTCTGAACGGATACAGGCTGAAAGAAAAACTACCTTCAAATGCAGGAGAATTTACAATTCCCCTGGGTCATGCGGAAGTGACCAAAGAGGGAACTGATATTACCATAGTATCCTATGGCTCTACATTAAGGATTGCCGAGGAGGCTGCAGAAGAGCTGGAAAGAATGGGGATCTCTGTTGAGATAGTGGATCCTCAAACGCTTCATCCATTTGATCTGAATGATGTTTGCGGAACTTCCCTGAAGAAAACGAATAAATTAATAGTTGCTGATGAGGATGTTCCCGGGGGAGCGTCGGCATTTATTTTGCAGCAGATACTTGAAAGGCAGAAAGGATATTACAGCCTTGACAGTGCACCAAAAACGATTACGGCACATGAGCACCGCCCTCCGTATGGTTCAGACGGTGATTACTTTACCAAGCCTTCAACGGATGATATTATAGAGGCGGTTTATGAAGTGATGAGTGAGGCTGATCCTGTAAAGTTTCCGCCGATATTTTAAAAGAAGATCAGAAATCTGATTCCGGATCTCCGATATTCTTATTTATACGCTTCCTGCCTCAGCAAATGATCTGCAATCACCAGTGCCGCCATTGCTTCAACAATAGCAACTGCGCGGGGTACTACACAAGGGTCGTGGCGTCCTTTACCTTTTATTTCGGCAGCATTTCCTTCCTTATCAATGGTTTGCTGACTTTGCATGATAGTAGCAACAGGCTTAAATGCAACGCGGAACGTAATGTCCATTCCATTTGATATCCCCCCCTGGATCCCTCCTGAAAAGTTGGTTAGGGTAGTAACAGGGTTGCCGGCATCTGCCGGTTTAAAAATATCATTATGTTCGGAGCCTTTCATTTCTGAACCGGTAAATCCTGAGCCGTATTCAAATCCATGAACAGCATTGATGCTTAACATTGCTTTGCCCAGGTCGGCATGTAATTTATCGAATACCGGTTCTCCCAGGCCGGCAGGGCAATTCCTTATTATACAGGATATTTTACCTCCAATTGTATCACCCTGTTTACGGATGCTGTCAATCAGCTCAATCATTTCGCCGGCTGCAGCAGGATCTGCGCAGCGAACAATATTGCTTTCGCGGATCTCAAGTAACTTTGTCAGATCAGTTGCGTTCAGGTCAGGGGCATCGATAGTACCGGCGGAAGATACGTGTCCGAAAATTTCAATCCCCTTTTGTTTCAGGAATAATTTGGCTACAGCGCCTGCAGCCACACGTGCTGCTGTTTCGCGTGCAGACGAACGGCCGCCGCCGCGATAATCGCGGATGCCGTACTTCGCCTCGTAAGTGTAATCGGCATGTGAGGGCCTGAAAATATCTTTATTATGGTCATAGTCCTTAGACCGCTGATCTTCATTCGGGATGATCATGGCGAGCGGGGTACCCGTGCTTTTCCCTTCAAACACTCCCGATAAGATCTGTGCCGTATCGCTTTCTTTCCTTTGGGTGGTAATCCTCGACTGTCCCGGCTTACGTTTGTCAAGTTCAGCCTGTATAAATTCAAGGTCAATTGAAACATCAGGGGGACATCCGTCGATAATTACCCCGATAGCAGCGCCGTGTGATTCTCCGAAAGTAGTGATGCGGAATAGTTGTCCGAATGAGTTTCCTGCCATTTATGTTGAAAGTTAAAAGTTGAAAGTTGAAAGTTGAAAGTTGAAAGTTGTGGGTTGTGGGTTGAAAGTTGAAAGTTGAAAGTTGTGGGTTGAAAAACAAGTGTGAAGTTAAAAGTTAAAGTTTGACAAACAAAACATGTTTGCTTATTTAAGCTTTCAACCCGCAACCCGCAACCCACCACCTTCAACCCGCAAAGAACCCTGCCTTTTGAAGATCTTCCCAGAAGGAAGGATATGATTTTCCAACTACTTCAGGTTCCTCTATTCCAAGCTGAGCAACTTTTAAAGCCAGCGGGGCAAAAGCCATAGCCATGCGGTGGTCTTCATACGTTTTAATAGTTATGCTTTTTGGAAAATGCAGACCTGAGCAGTCTAAATGGTAGAGTTCGTTCTCTTCAATGAGGTTCACCCCGATTTTAGAGAGTTCGTTCTGTAAAGCCTTAATTCTGTCGGTCTCTTTGATCTTTAATGTTTCTAAACCCGTAAAAGTTGCATTATGACCCGAAGCTGCGCAGCAAACTATTACTGTTTGTGCCAGATCAGGACAGTCTTTCAGATCAAAAAAATTACTCTTTATATCGCCAGACTCTTTGCAGATCTCAATCCCTTTTTCAGTAAAGATTGTTTCAACTCCAAAGTCTTTCATAATATTGCTGATCCTGCTATCGCCCTGAAGACTGTTTTTCTTTAGCCGGGGCAATTTGATTGCAGCTTTATCAGACAAAGCCACGATAGAATACCAGTAGGATGCAGCGCTCCAGTCGGGCTCGATCGTAATAACCGACGAACTGAATTGCTGAGGAAGGATTGAAATGGAAGGGCCCTGCCATTGATACTCTATCCCTGCCTCCTTAAGCATGGATAAAGTCATTTCTACATAGGGTCCTGAAGTCAGATCGCCTTCAATATGAAGCTCCATTCCTTCCGGGAGAGAAGCGGCAACCAGCAGCAAAGCAGTGATATACTGCGAACTTACATTGCCCCGGATGGTGATTTTCCTGCTTTTCTGCTGAAATCCCTTATGAAAGCGGAGAGGAGGGAAACCTTCTTTTTCTGTATACTCAACCTCTGCTCCTAATTCCCTTAAAGCATCAACCAGGATGCTCATAGGCCGCTGTTTCATTCTTTCAGAACCTGTGAGGATTGTCTCTGTGCCGGTAACCGCAAAATAAGCGCTGAGAAAACGCATGGCCGTTCCGGCAGGGCCAATGTTGATTACGGGAAGCCCTGATCCGTCAGATTGTTCTGCGTAGCTGCCGGCGTTTGTATGAAGGCTCTTTTGCAGTACTGCCGTATCCTCAGCAGAAGAAAGGTTCTCAACCACTACCTTTCCTTTGCTGAGAGCATTCAGTATCAGGGCACGGTTACTTTCGCTTTTAGATCCCGTAAGTTCAACCGTACAGGCAATACCGGCAGATGGCTTTGAAAGGGTTAACCTCTGGACCGTCATTTTTCCGTTACAGGAGTTTTAGTATTCATGATCACAGTCTGCCTGCGGATAGACTCGGCATGGATCAGTTCAAGCATCTTGGTTGTAAATTCCTCATCAAGCTTCAATGCTTTTCCAAAACTTGCACGTTTTTTGATGATCTCATCCCAGCGGTTCAACTGCAGGATAGTAATACCGTTATCCCTTTTGTACTCGCCGATTTTTTCAACCACCGACATTCTTTCAGCAAGCTTCTGGATCACCAGATCGTCGATCTTGTCGATCTGCTTACGCAGTTCAGCAAGTTTATCAGATACAACACTGTTAACCGGCTCGGGCTGGCGCACCGTAAGAAGGTCGATAATATCTGATAATGCTGCCGGTGTTAGCTGCTGCTTTGCATCTGTCCATGCCACAGAGGGATCAATATGCGACTCGATCATCAATCCCTGCATTTCAAGGTCAAGCGCTTTCTGAGAAATATAAGGGATCAGTTCACGGTTCCCGCAAATGTGACTGGGATCGCAGATTACCGGTAATTCAGGACAAAGCGTTTTAAGCTGGATAGTGAGTTCCCACATAGGTTCATTTCTGAAAGCCGACTTTTCGTATGATGAAAATCCGCGGGAAATAGCTGCCAGCTTAGTGATGCCGGCGTTATTGATCCGCTCAAGAGCGCCGATCCATAAAGAAAGGTCGGGATTAACCGGGTTTTTAACCATTACCGGTATGTCAATTCCCTTAAGGGCATCGGCAATTTCCTGAACGGTAAAGGGATTCACCGTAGAACGTGCACCTACCCATAGGATATCTACCCCTGCAGCTAAGGCTTCTTCCACATGTTTACCTGTAGCTACTTCTACTGCTACCGGCAGGCCTGTTTCAAATTTAGCACGTCTCAGCCATTTCAACCCTACGCTTCCAATTCCTTCAAATTCGCCGGGACGGGTGCGTGGTTTCCAGATCCCTGCCCTGAGAACCGAGATTTTACCTGTTTTTGCTAAAAGATTAGCGGTTGCCAGAAGTTGTTCTTCTGTTTCGGCACTGCATGGGCCTGCAATAACAAGAGGCTGATGTGTGGGTTTCAGCCAGTTGCTTAATGGTTCTATATTAAGATTAAGTTTCATACTATTTGTTATGTTAAAGATAAAATGACTTGTTACATTTTTATAAAACAAAGAATTTCAGGCGATTTATTACTTACAACTTACAACTTACAACTTACAACTTATTACTTTGTTAAACACGGTCATTTTTAAGGTATTCGCCCATCAGGGTAAAGTTTACAGTGTGCCGTAATGCTTTATTAATGGCTTCCTGGTACTGATCATTATTACTCCAATCTATATCCACATAAAAATTATACTCATTTCTTTTCCCTAAGACAGGCATCGATTGTATTTTGCTCAGGTTTACCTGGTGTTCAGCAAAAATATTCAGCACTTTGGCGAGCGAGCCTACTTCATCTGTTGTCTGGAAAGACAGAGATGCTTTATTGGCATTTTGAATATAGGAATCCTGGTGGTCTGTCAGTATCAGGAAGCGGGTATAGTTTTTCTTATTCGATTCTATACGGCGTTCCATAATTTCGAGGCCATATAATTTAGCTGCCAACTGGTTAGCTATGGCCACGGTATCAGTAAGCTGCTCATCGCGGATCCTCTTGGCACAGGCTGCGGTATCGACGCTTTCCTTAATGTTTAAATGCGGGTATTCATCAAAGAAATCAATGCACTGGCGTATAGCAATAGGATGTGACTCCACATTTTTAATCTGTTCAAATTTTACTCCTGGTAATGCAAGAAGATGCAATTGGATGCGCAGGTAAACTTCACCAATGATAGAAAAGCGATAATCGCGCAGCAGAGTATAATTAGGCAGCAGGCTTCCGGCAATAGAGTTTTCAATGGCCATCACCACGTAGTCTGCTTTTTTGTTCTTCAAAGCTTCACAGGTTTGCTTAAAGGAGCTGCATTCTATCGTTTCTATGTTTTCACCAAAAAACTTTAATGCGGCTTCTTCATGAAAGGAGGCCCTGATTCCCTGTATTGCTACTCTTTTTTTATCCATTATGCAGTAAAAAAAAAAGTCCCGGCTGTTAGGCCGGGACTTTATATATAGTTCTTTTGGTCAAAACATATCAGTCCCGGCTTTTACCTAAAGTAGTAAAAGTAACCAAACCGATATATTGTGTTATTGCTCATTGCTTATTTATTGAGGTCAAATATACGTCTATATTTTTATGTGTCAAGAAAAAAACGAAAAAATAGAAGTGCCCGGCAGGGGCTTGTATTGCTGTTAACGCTTCACCGGCCTCTTATCTGTCTTTGATGAAAAGTTTAAAGATGAAATATTGATATTATATTTTGTTATTAATTGTTTTTTATTTTACTTTGAATTTAACAAACCGAAATAAATTATTATAAATCGTAACGTTTATTTTGTCGGGTATAATGATATACAAACCGGAAAGCACACGATAAACAGCACTGTTAAATACAATATAAGCCAGTTAAGCAGGATGGAAAATTATATTTTGGCTCTTGATCAGGGCACTACAAGCTCCCGGGCTATTATTTTTGATCACAACGGAGAGATTAAATCAATTGCACAAAAAGAATTTACACAGATCTTCCCTCAACCGGGGTGGGTTGAGCACGATCCGGATGAAATATGGTCAACACAGGCCGGTGTAGCGGCTGAAGCAACGGTTAAACTGGGGCTCAACGGAACAAATATTAAAGCCATCGGCATTACAAATCAGCGGGAAACGACGATCGTGTGGAACCGGAAGACCGGGGAACCCGTATATAATGCAATTGTATGGCAAGACCGCCGGACTGCAGTTTTTTGCGAACAATTAAAAAGTGAAGGTTTTACAGACACAATACGTTCTAAGACCGGGCTGGTTATAGATTCCTATTTTTCTGCCACCAAAATCAGATGGATCCTCGATAATGTAGAAGGGGCAAGGGAAAAAGCCAATGCAGGCGAGCTGGCTTTTGGAACTGTCGATAGTTGGCTTATCTGGAAACTTACCCGTGGACGCGTTCATGTTACAGATGTTACGAATGCCAGCCGCACTATGCTTTTTAACATCCGGACACAGCAATGGGACTCTCAATTACTTGAAATTTTTGATATTCCTCAAAGTATGCTCCCTGAAGTTAAACAATCCAGTGAGATCTACGGGGAAACAGCCACAACCATCTTTGCCTCTAAAATTCCGATTGCCGGAATAGCAGGAGACCAGCAGGCCGCACTTTTTGGCCAGATGTGTATTGATAAGGCCATGGTTAAAAACACCTATGGAACCGGTTGCTTTATGTTAATGAATATAGGAGATGAATTTATTGAATCTAAAAATAATCTCTTGACTACTATTGCCTGGAAGGTGAACGGAAAGATCCAGTATGCATTTGAGGGAAGTATTTTTATCGGAGGGGCAGTGGTTCAATGGCTTCGTGATGGTTTGGGAATTATTAAAAACTCTGCCGAAATCGAGGATCTGGCACTAAGTGTAGCAGATACAGGCGGTTTGTTTTTTGTTCCTGCATTTGCCGGGCTGGGGGCTCCTTACTGGAACCCGGAGGTTCGCGGAACGATTGTGGGAATTACCAGGGGAACCACCTCAGGGCATTTGGCCCGTGCAGCCATAGAATCTATCGCCCTGCAAACCATGGATGTATTAAAGGCGATGGAAGCGGATGCCGGTATGAGAATTCTGGAGCTGAGAGTGGATGGGGGAGCTGTTGTTAATGACCTCCTGATGCAATTCCAGGCGGATCTTTTAAACTGTAAGGTAATAAGACCTGAAATTGTTGAAACAACGGCTCTTGGTGCCGCTTACCTGGCTGGTTTGGCTGTGGGTTACTGGAAGAATATAGAAGAAATACAACAATTATGGCAGGCCGAAAGAGCGTTTATCCCGGCTCCTGATACTCAGGAGATGCAGAAAACTATCAAAGGATGGAAAAAAGCAATTCATGTTGCACGGTGCTGGTGTGATGATCAGGACTGAATGTCAGAATTTATTCACTTTAAACTTTCATAAAAATGTCGCCGTTTATAGCCGAATTAATTGGAACCATGTTGCTCATCCTGTTAGGCGATGGAGTTGTGGCCAATGTTGTTTTAAATGATACCAAAGGCAGCAATAGCGGCTGGATGGTAATTACGACAGCCTGGGGACTTGCGGTATTTGTGGGAGTGGTTGTGGCCGGCCCATACAGTGGAGCGCATCTTAACCCTGCCGTTACGATAGGTCTTGCCCTTACCGGCAAGTTCGCCTGGGCATCTGTGCTGCCATATATTAGCGCACAGATGCTTGGCGGATGTTTGGGCGCCTTTCTGGTTTGGGTAATGTATTATGACCATTTTCAACGGACAAACAAGCCCGATTCTATATTAGCAGTTTTTTGCACAGGCCCTGCCGTGCGTAATTATGTTTCAAATATCTCGAGTGAAATCATAGGGGCTTTTGTTCTTATTTTTACCGTATTTTATATTTCGGGCGCAGAGATCATACCCAGCAAAACGCCGGTTGGCTTAGGGTCTGTCGGGGCGCTGCCGGTTGCCTTTCTGGTTTGGGTAATCGGATTATCACTCGGAGGGACCACGGGGTATGCGATTAATCCGGCCCGTGATCTGGGTCCGCGTATTATGCACGCAATTTTGCCTATTAAGAGTAAAGGCAGCAGCGACTGGGCTTATTCATGGATTCCGATAGCAGGGCCGCTTATTGGTGCCGCTATTGCCGCCTGGCTTTATATGCAATTGACATAAACCGGATTGCAGGTTTTTCACTTTCGTCCCTTCTATGCCGGAAGAACGAAAGGAATACTTTATTTTTTTATGATGCCCTTATAATATTCCAGCCCCTCAATAATCTCCTCTTCTTTGAGATAAATGTTGTATCCGCAGCAGCCTATACTGCTCAGCAATGCGAATCCAATATTGCCGCTGCTGTTCTTTTTATCGTTCTTCATAAATTCCATCACATCCGGATATGATGAAGAGCTTAAAGCATAATCAGGAAAAACGAAACGGATATAACGGATGATTTCCTGCAACTCAATTTCATCTAATCCATTGTATTTATGAGAGAGGTAAGCTTCGCAAATCATTCCCAAAGCAATAGCTTCTCCATGTAAAAGAGGATCTTTGTCGTTTTTAAGGGAATAGGTTTCTACTGCATGCCCAATAGTATGGCCAAAATTCAGTGTCTTGCGAATTCCCTTTTCAAAAGGATCGGCAGTAACAACCTGATTTTTTATTTCTACCGAGCGGTAAATAATTTCGGGGGGCAACTTTTCTAAGCTTATCCCCTGGATTTGAGCGTAATACTCCTTATCGGCAATCAGGCCATGTTTTACGATTTCGGCAAAGCCGGATACCAACTGACGGTGGTCTAAGGTCTTCAGGAAGTCTGTGGAAATCAGAACCGCTTTTGGCTGCGTAAATGTGCCGATGATGTTTTTTATATTTCCGAGGTCTATACCTGTTTTACCGCCAACAGAAGCGTCTACCTGCGAAAGCAGGGTGGTTGGTACCTGCACGAAATCAATCCCCCGTTTAAAAGTAGAAGCGGCAAAGCCTCCCATGTCTGTAATCACTCCTCCTCCGAGATTGATCAGCAGGCTGTTACGGTCGGCTCCGAAATCAAGCAGCATTTGCCATACGCCGATACAGAAATCTATATTTTTATTTTCTTCTCCCGGATCAATCTCTATAATATCGTAATTGTCGAGTTCAGGAAGGAGTTTATTAACCACGGGCAGGCAATGCTCCGATGTATTTAGATCTGTAAGAAAAAATACTTTTGAATAGGCAGCATTATCGATAAAGTTTTTAAGCTCTGTAAGGCTGTTATCAAAAAAAACGGAATACCCGTTACTTTTTATCGGAAGCATAATTATTTTACTGTAATGGTTTTATTGTCAAATTCCACTGTATCTCCCCGTTTTACTTTAAAGCGCTTTCTGTATTCAATCTCTCCGTTGCATTTTACCAGGCCCTCAGAAACAACAATCTGTGCTTCTCCCCCTGTTTGCACCAGATTGGTAGCCTTCAGCAACTGGATCAATGGAATAAAGTCGCCCGCAAGATGAAATTCTATCATAGTGCAAACTTAATAAAATAGTTTTATATGTAATTTTCTCTGTAAAGTAGTTCTTCAATGGCTAAATAGATAGGTCTGGAACAATTTTATCAGTATTTTTCAGCTTTAAGGCTTAAATGTGTGTTTTTAATAAACTTATTTTTCATTTTTCCTCTTTTCCATGTAAGTTTGTTCAATGATTCAGAGTAGTTCAGACGTACACCATACAAATACAAGCCATCCTGATTTTAATAATACAGAGATCGCTTTTAAAGGGAAAACAGATAAGGACCTTAACCGTGCATATTGGTTGTTTAAGATCATTAGCAGTAGCTTTTTAACCAAAATAGGGCCCGTTCTTGCGAATACAGCCATAAAAACGGGCTTGCCCGTATTCCCTCTGATTAAGAAAACCATCTTTGCACAATTTTGCGGTGGTGAAACAATAGAAGAATGTAATGCTACTATTGAGCAGTTAGCCAAAGGGGGAGTAGGGACGATCCTCGACTATTCTGTAGAAGGCGGGCAGCAGGAGGAAAGTTTCATCCATACAGCCGAAGAGATCCTGGCAATTATCCGTAAAGCGAAAAACGACCCGCAAATACCTCTGACGGTGTTTAAGCCAACCGGCATCATCCGCTTTGAACTGCTTGAAAAGGTAAGTGCTAAAGATGCGCTTACAGTGGCCGAACAGGCAGAATACTTTAAAGCAAAGGCGCGCATCAACCAGATCTGCAGGCTTGCCTATGATCTGGACGTTCCGGTGATGATCGATGCGGAGGAATCGTGGATACAGAATGCCATAGACGACATTTCCACCGAAATGATGAGGATGTATAACAGGGATAGGGCAATTGTGTACAATACGTATCAGCTTTACAGAAATGATAAACTTTCATCCCTTAAAGCGGATATTTTTCTTGCCGAAGCAGACGGCTTTATTATGGGCGCCAAGCTTGTCAGGGGAGCCTATATGGAAAAAGAGCGTGAAAGGGCGTTGAATATGGGATACCCTTCACCCATTAATACAGATAAAACAGCTACTGACAATGATTATGATGAAGCCGTTAAATTTTGTGTTGAACATATTGAACATACAGCCCTGGTTGCCGGCACACATAATGAGCAGAGCTGCAGGTTGCTTGTAAACCTTATCGATCAGCATGGGCTGCCCCATAACCATCCGCATATTTACTTTTCGCAGTTGCTGGGAATGAGCGACCATTTAAGTTTTAATCTTGGAAACGCCGGTTATAATGTGGTAAAGTATGTGCCCTACGGGCCTGTAAGGTCTGTGTTACCCTACCTGTTTCGCCGGGCAGAAGAAAATACATCCATTGCAGGCCAGACAGGAAGGGAACTAAAGCTTATAATGATTGAGAAGAAAAGGCGCCGGTAAGATCACTCCGGAGTATTCAGTTTCTTCAAAAGTTCTTCAGAAATATCATCAGAATAGACACCATAGGCATTTACAAATACGCCTTTGACGTTGTATTTTTCAGATGCTATTCCATAAACAATAGAATTATCAGCAGGATCTGACATCCCTTCGAAACGGTGTACTTCGCAAATGCGGAAGTCTTCAGGCTGGAGGACAATATTCTCCGTGCTGTTATGGAGCACTCCGTTCGCGAGGTTAAAGTCGAGCGTATACCCGCGTTTTTTTAAGTCGTTGAGTGCTTCGACCATTGTTTGATAATTTTCCATACGACGATAACAAAGAAGCGTAGATTTTTGTTTATGCTGTAAATGAAACGATAGAAATGTCTGAATAAGCCGGGGTATGATCATTTACCATACTGCCTTAACTATTTTGCGCTGCTTTCGATATCTTTTGCCAGTCCCGGCGTACCTCAGATACTTTTTGAATCCAGTAAGCCCGACCGGTATAAAAATTTTTCAAGGGAGTCATCTTTTGTCATCAGATGGGTATGAAGACCAAGTTCCTGAGCGGTTTTGAGATGCTGAGGGCTGTCGTCTATGAATAATGTCTCTGAAGGCTCCAGATGGTTCTCATTTAATACCAGTTCAAAGATCTCCTTCTTCGGTTTACGAATACCCACCAGGTGCGAGTAATATACTTTTTCAAAAAAGATATCGTTGGATTCTACCTGATGCTCGCGCTTTAAATAACCGGAGATATAGTTAAGGTGAATTTCATTGATATTGCTGAGCAGGAAAGTACGGTATTGTTTCTTTGCTTTAAGCAGCAGCCCGTGGTTTACAGGGGGAACTCCGATAAGGAGACTTGTCCAGGCATTGTCAATCTGCTCATCGCTCAATTCTGGTCTTTCTGTTATCCTCCTGATGCCATCCCTGAATTCTGCAGAAGAAATCCTGCCTTCCTCAAACTGGTCGAACAACGGATCGTGACCGCTGTGAGCAAAGAAGCGCTCCACATTTTTAATACCCAGATCCGTAAACGTGTGTTGTGTTTTAAGGAAATCGATCAGGAAGATCACATTGCCATAATCGAAAATAATATTTTTAATATGCTGCATAATGCAAAGGTAACGGCATTGGATAAAAAAACATGTAAAGGGATGCGTGTTTTTAGGAAAAGAGGTTCGCCCGGGAAATTCCTTTTAAAGCTTTTTGAAATACTTTTTTTGCGAAATTAAAATGAATAATTACATTTGCACACGCAAAAAACGACTGTCTTAGCAGTAGCGCCTATAGCTCAGTTGGTTAGAGTAGAAGAGTCATAATCTTTTGGTCCCTGGTTCGAGCCCAGGTGGGCGCACAAAAAAAGAGGTAGTTTTAAAAGCTCTTTTTACGATCCAAATGAGGCTGTATCATAAGTGATTTCAGCCTCTTTTTTATTGATGTTATTTTAATTGAGGCTTCTATCGGCTATCATTCTCATAAAAAATCCAGCAGAAAACTAACAATCTTTCATCGGGTTTTCATGGAAGGCGATTTATGATACAGCCTCATTTCTGTTAAAAATAATGGCTTTTCTGCCGCCCAGCTTATTTAGATCCGGTGCGATCGCCCTGCATTACCAAAAAATGAATAACAGCAGCGTCTTAAAGCGCTATGCAGAATATGACAAGTCAGGCGGAACTCGTTGGGGCCGTCCCTTACGAACGGCGGTTAGCTGTATTACATTAGTCTTGGATTAGTCCGATCCGTATGATTCAATCCTTTCCTGATAAGTAGTAACTCTATTTATGAGCCTCGCAATATCTTCTCCATCTTTCTTCCCTTCGCCAACTCATCTACCAGCTTATCCAAATACCGGACCTGCTGCGTCAAAGGATTCCCGATTTCCTCTACACGATACCCGCATATTACTCCAGTGATGAGGTATGCATTGGAATTTAGCGAAGCCTGCCCGAAGAATGTTTCAAAAGTTGCATTTTTTTCAATCAAGTCTTTTAATTTTTCGTTGTTGAAGCCGGTTAGCCACGTTATGACCTGATGCAACTCCTCTTTTGTTCTGCCTTTCTTCTCCACTTTTGCAAGATACATAGGATAGACCGAGGCAAAGGTCATTTTTGCAATACGTTCATGGTGTGTGTTGGTGTTGTTCATAAACTGTTTTAAAGCATCTGTAACAATATACATAAAAATATTTAATAAAAATATTGCACAGCCAAATGATCGCGTTTGTATTTGACAGCCATTTGATTGCATCATAATTGAAAGAAGGGATGTGTTTCAGGCCTTACTTGCTAAAAAGATCGATGCGGTTAATATGGAATATGTCAAAGCAGACATCAGACGGTTCATTTAAGATCATCATATGCTAATTCAACACACGAATGGCCGGGCCATGTCAAATCGGTGCATTAGAAAATTCAAAACGTATCCAGGTATGTTGATAAAGAAGCTTGCCTGGAATTAGAAACATAAGTCACATGGGCTATAAGAACAAAAGATTTAAGTAAAAATTATAGCGAACAATCTTCCTTGCCTATTTTAAGCGCCTTTATTGTTCTGTTAAAATAGGTTTTTGGCGGTACACCGGAAAACCGCCGGAAATCCTTTATAAAATGATTATCATCATAATAACCATTATCTAAAGCAATTTGTAAAAGATCTTTTGAGGCCAAAGAATCCAAATCCATGTAAGCGTTCAGAAAACGTCTTATTAAGAGGTAGCTTTGAGGAGAAATTCCTAAATGTTTTTTAAAGTTTCTTTCCAGCCATTTATAGTTCAGGCGAACTGTATAGGCATCCAAAATATCTCTTACTGTGAGGTTAACCCGCCTGTCGATATAATTCTGTATATCGACCAGTACTTTTGGATAAGAATAGATACTCATCTTCTCTGAAAGAAAACTTATTATTATTTTCATTCTTTCTTCAGGGGAGGAGCAACCATAATAAGCTTCCTTAAACTTCTCAAAACCATATCCGGCTATTTCAGAAAGATCAAAAACCTGCTTCTTTTGAAAACAATCTTCATCAATACCAAATAATTTAAAGAAAGTTACAGCGTGAAACCGAATAACTAAGCAATCCCCGAAATCAATCTCAGATTCACAATAAATATTCCTTAGCACACCTCCGCAAACCCATGTGTTACCTACACATTTTGTATGTCCATTTATACTCACTCTTACGTTTTCGTTTCTGTTTTGCATAAGAGCTATCACAGGGTAACCGTCGTTAAAGAATAGTTCTCTTTCCCCCTGATGGCCTGCTTTAAATACGTAAAAGCCTTCCACAACCTCCCTTAAATGCTCAGGAGGAACAATTCTGAGAATATGATCGCCATTTTGATTAGCTAAATGTTTAAAAAAATGGATGGGCATAAAGACAAATATATTCAATTTCATCGCCGAAAAAACTTTAAATGTCCAACTTATACTATCGGGAAGGTTACATATCCCATAATTTCGGGCCAACAAGAAAGATTTATGATCATAACGAATGAAACAGATCTTACCGGAATGGAAAAAGTCAGTGATGCTGTCGCATTAACTTTAAAGGAAATGCGCGTATATGCCTGTCCGGGAATGAGTACTAAAGAATTGGATAATTATGGCGGCAGATTGCTGGAAAAATTTGGTGCAAAGTCTGCACCTTATCTAACCTATAAGTTTCCCGGCCATACCTGTATCAGTGTCAATAATGAAATATGCCATGGTATACCTTCAACTGATAGAATTATTCAGGAAGGCGATTTACTGAATATCGACGTTTCTGCTGAATTGGCGGGTTTTTGGTCTGACAATGGTGGCTCATTTATTGTTGGTCAGGATATCCATAAGAAAACAAACCTGATCGATACTTCCAGGAAGATACTGAGAAAAGCTATCAACATGATCAGGGGAGGCGTTAAAATAAACGAAATCGGCGGGTTGATCGAAAATGAAGCAAAAAAAAATGGCTACAAAGTCATTAAGAACCTGGGCGGTCATGGAATAGGCAGGGCTCTGCACGAACGTCCTGACGGAATTTTGAATTACCGGGACCGGTTGGATCAACAAAGATTCCGCAAGAATACCGTCGTGGCTATCGAGACGTTTATAACAACTGATTCTTCCTGGGCTGTAGAGCTTCCCGATGGTTTTACCTTAGTTGGTGACAAAGGTGGTTTTAGTGTGCAGCACGAGCATACGATAGTCGTAACGGATGGACTTCCGATTATTCTGACTGAACAAAACGGGATTTGGGATTAAAATCGTAAAATAAAGGCTATCTGTATTGCCGGCGCCTGTATTACACTGAATATTTTGGGTGAGGAAAGGCACCCGGTGAAAAAATGACGGTACTGCCTCCCGGTTATAGCTGCTTAGATTTGGCTTATGTGTGTCAGCTAAATGACCGTCTGAATTCTAATGGCGAAATGTTAGTTTTTGCTTTGAATAACTTATTGAAAGACTGCGGATGTTCAAAGCCTAACGCATAAGCAACTTCACTTACGGATAAACTGGTGGTAGATAACTTCTCTTTTGCTTTTTCTATTAGTTTATTGTGTATGTGCTGCTGTGCATTTTGCCCGGTGAGCGAACGCAGCATGTCGCTTAGGTAACTTGGTGACAAATTTAACTTTTCAGCAAGATATTGAACTGTTGGTGTACCCTGATTTAAAGACTTTTCATCCGCAAAATAAGCGTCCAGAATGCTTTCCAATTGTTGTAAAAGGTCGCTGTTAACTGTTTTGCGGGTAATAAACTGGCGTTTGTAAAAACGATCAGCGTAGGTTAGCAATAATTCAATCTGAGAAATGACCACATCCTGACTAAGGTCATCTATCCTGCTGTTTAACTCTTCTTCTATGATTTTAAAAATGGAAATGATGGTTGCCTTCTCCTTGTCTGAAAGATGCAGCGTTTCATTTGCCGCATAAGAAAAGAAGCCGTATTGCCTGATCTTTTTTGCCAGGGGATAATTCCACAAAAAATCCGGGTGTATCAGCAAAGTGTATTGAGAACATATCTCCGCATCATTGTTCGCATGGTTGCCAATAATCTGGTTAGGGGCCGCAAATAACAAGCCTCCTTCATCAAAATCGTAATAACCCTGACCATATTTTAACTTGCCGCCCAGGCTTGGCTTATAGGAAATTTTATAGAAATTTAATACATGAGAGTGGGGCAGCCTGCTTAGGATGACCCGGTTCGTTGCGCCGTCTATCAAGCTGATTAACGGATGAGCCGGTGCAGGCAGACCGAAGGCCCGGTGCATATCCGATAACGATTCCATTTTAACATGGACTATCTCTTCCTTTTTCATTTATTAAAGTTAACACAATTATAACCGGCAATGCTGTTCAATACCGGTTATAATTAATTATTTACCGGAAGATTACTTTGAAATACCCTGGGCTGCTGTGGAAACAGCATCCCATTCTTCCCAGGTGGCCAGTCTTTCGGCATAAGCGGTGCGCACCCACGGCAAATTATTACTGCCCAAATTAATTCGTAAAGGCGGGTTCTCTGCATCAACCACCTTAAAGATCGCTTCAGGCGTTGCATTAGGATCGCCTCTTTCCATTTCAGTTAACCCGTTAAAAAATTGCGATTTAAAATCCTGGTAAATATCAAGGCCTGCTGCAAATTTTAAGGACTCCCGGCTCCCGAACTCGGTTGCATAAGCACCCGGCTCTATGATAGTTACTTTAATTCCGAAAGCTTTAACTTCTAAGGCTAAACTTTCGTGAATTGCCTCGAATGCCCATTTTGAAGAACAATAGTAGCCGATAACCGGTAATGTTACATGGCCGAGATTGCTGGATGTCCCGAGGATGTGGCCGCCACCTTGCTTGCGTAACAAAGGCAAAGCAGCCTGGATAACAGCAACCGGACCTAAAACGTTGGTTTCATACAGCCTTCGGATATCATCTGCGTTGGCTTCTTCTATCGTACCTACTAATGAGTAGCCTGCATTATTTAGCACGATATCCAATCTGCCGAAGTGAGCGTGAGCTTGCTCTACTGCGGCCTTAACCTGATCGGCATTTGTTACATCCAGTTCCAAAGTCAGCACATTTGCGCCGTATTTTTCTTTCAAACCGGCAATACTTTCCAGCTTGCGGGCGGTAGCCGCTACCTTATCGCCCCGCTTTAGCGCAGCATCGGCCCAAACGCGTCCAAAACCCCGGGAACTGCCCGTAATGAACCAAACTTTATTTACACCTGAATTAGCATTTTGATGCGTCATGATTTTATGTTTTAAATAAATAACATAACAAAGGTCAGCAGATGCGGTTGCTTACTTGTAGCCTAACTGAGGGTTTTTGTAGCCGAAATGAGAAAGTGAGTATAAAGTTGTAGCCGCCATCAATTCTTTCGCTTTTTCAAGCAACTTATGGCGAATATATTTTGTCCGGTGAGCTTTTTAAGTGTGTCACTCCGATAATTTTCCAGATCTTTCACGTTTACCAGCGCTATTTACTCCTGAATGATTTATAGAATTCGCGTATATCTTCAGCAAACAACTCTGGTTCTTCCATGGCCGTAAAATGTCCTCTTGTTTTATATGTAAGTTCAATCTGCAAACAAAAAAGCATTTTGAAACCCTCAACGGATTACGGGGCATTGCCGCTCTGGCCGTTGTAACATTTATTTTATGGAATGGACTTATACCGATCCCGGCAAGAACTTTATCGGACACGGTTGCTTCCTCTGCCTTTTCAAAGGCCCTTACCCGGGCGTATCTTCAAGCTCCTCCACCTCGCCCATGGCTTTCAGGTAGTCGAATACTTTTAAGGCTTCCTCTTCGTCTATTTTACTGATAGCAACCCCTACATGTACCAGTACATAGTCGCCCAATTGCGCATCGGGAACCATGCACAGGTTTATTTCTTTTTGGATACCGCCAAATGAAACTTTCGCTGTTCTGAAAATATCATCGAATTCCGCGTTGATCTCTATTATTTTACCGGGAATAGCAAGGCACATAATCTGATTATAAATAGTCCTTTTTAGAAGATGTTTTACAAATAATTCACAATGTTTTGTATTGTCAGCTTACGGCGACTGTTAATACTTTTGATTTAAGCCACTCATACCATAACGGCAATCCTTCGCCGGAAGTACAGCTAAGTTCTATAATCTCTAAATGCGGGTTGATCTTCTTCGCATTTAGTTTTACTTTTTCTATATCGAATGGAACATAGGGCAGAAGATCTGTTTTATTGATAATACATAGCGTTGACGTGTGGAACATATCCGGATACTTCAACGGCTTGTCGTCACCTTCCGTCACGCTAATGATCACCACTCTTTCTTTCTCTCCAAGATCGAACATTGCCGGACAAACCAGGTTTCCTACATTTTCAATAAACAGAACTGAATTTTCTGCAGGTTTTAGCTGCTGTACAGCCTGTAATATCATTTGTGAATCCAAATGGCAGCCTTTACCTGTATTAATCTGCAGAACCCGTGTATCCGTTGCCAGGATACGATCCGCATCATTAGTGGTTTGCTGATCGCCTTCAATCACCGCAAATCTAAGATCTCCCTTAAGATCGTTCAGTGTTCTTTCCAGCAAAGATGTTTTACCCGACCCCGGTGAGCTGACCAGATTCAGAGCCAGTATATTCTTTGCGTCAAAATAGCCGCGATTTCTCTCGGCCAGCAAGTTATTTTGATGTAATACGTCCTGCTCCACATCAATGACGGTTCTTTGATGCGGATGCTGGTGTGAATGATCGTGCAGGAGGCCTTGATGATCATCATGTGAGTGTTGATGCAAGTGATCATCGCTATGGGAATGTGAATGATCGTGTCCGTGGCTATGCGATTGAATATAACCATGTTGCGGTTGATCATTATCCAGAAGATAAAAAGTTGACTTGCTGCCTGAATCGCAGCCACATGTTGCACACATAAATTTTGTTTTTATATTTTCAACTAAACCATTTTGAAGAAAAAGCAGGTTTTAAGAAACCAGCAGGGACTTTACCCTGAGTTCTTTCCCCTGTAAAATATTTAATAGATGTTCACCGCAGGCCGGGCAGGCATCGTCATACTTTTCAATGGTAAATTCTGTATCACAATCCAGGCACTTTGCCTTTGCCTCTATTCTGTTGATCTTCCTCAGGCTGTCTTGAAGCATTGTCTGTTTGACCGCTTGCTGCCAGGCAAACTCCAAAGCATCCATTGCCACTCCGCTGAGTGTACCAATGTCGAGTTCTATTTCTTCAATTACCGAAGCATTGGCCGCTTTAGCCTGCTTTTCTGCGATTTCAATAATGCTCATCACAATGGAAAGTTCATGCATGGCCTGTTTTGAATGGCTAAAAAGATTATATTCTGTTATAGTACCCTTATTACTTTTTTTCAGCTCAAAAATACCGAGATATAGATTGTTTTTAAGTGATTTACATCACTGGAGATTATAACATGGGTTACTTTTTATATGATCGTTAAGGGATAAATTTACATGTTATAACAATCAAATTTCTAAAATTCTCATTATGAAAAATGATAATGCTTTGGTATCACAACCCACTTATTATGAGGAGGTTCAACGAAAAGGATACTCCCGTCGTGATTTTGTAAAGTTTGTAAGCATGATGACTGCCTTCATCGGTCTGGAACAATCTGCTATCGGACAGGTGGCAAAAGCTTTAGAAACCAAACAAAGAATGCCGGTTATCTGGCTGCATTTCCAGGAATGTACCTGTTGCAGCGAAAGTTTTCTCCGTTCTTCGCACCCGATAGTAGCTGATATCCTGCTGGATAAAATCTCACTGGATTACAGTGAAACCCTGATGGCCGCCTCCGGCACACAGGCAGAAGACGTATTGAAAAATACGATGGCCAAATATAAAGGTCAGTATCTGTTATGCATAGAAGGCAGCGTACCAATGGGGGCAGATGGTGTTTACTGTATGATAGGAGGCAAAACTTCATTCCAGATCCTGCAGGAAGTGTCTGAAGGTGCTGCCGCCATCATAGCGTGGGGAAGCTGCGCAAGCAATGGCTGCGTTCAGTCTGCCAAACCTAATCCAACTGGGGCAACGCCAATTCATAAATTGATAAAAGGAAAACCTATTATAAAAGTCCCTGGCTGCCCGCCAATTGGCGAGGTGATGGCCGGCGTGATCGTTCACTATTTAACTTTCGGCAGAATCCCCGAATTAGACAGGTTGGGACGGCCAAAAGCATTCTACAACAAACGCGTCCACGATACCTGCTACCGCCGCCCCTTTTATGATGCAGGTTTGTTTGTTGAAACTTTCGATGATGAAAACGCCAAAAAAGGATATTGCCTGTATAAGGTAGGCTGTAAAGGGCCCTCTACTTACAATGCATGTGCAGTGACAAAATGGAATGGCGGAACAAGCTTCCCGATCCAGTCTGGCCATCCCTGTATCGGCTGCAGTGAAGAAAACTTCTGGGATAACGGACGACTGTACGACCGGGCTTCTTCTTTTTCCGGCTTTGGTATTGAAGCCAATGCAGACGACCTGGGTAAAGTTGCTTTGGGTGTTACCGCCGCAGGCCTGGCAGTACATGCCATTGCCACAAATTTTGGTAAGTCTAAACTGATACACGACCATGAGACCGAAGGCAAAGAGAGTGAGCAGGAGCTGGATTCGTAACCGATATATCGCATAAAATATAAAATCATGAGTAAAAGAATTGTTGTAGACCCCGTTACCAGGATTGAAGGACACTTACGTATAGAAGCAGATATCGAGAATGGAAAAGTAACAGATGCTTATAGTAGCGGCACCATGGTGCGGCTGCTTGAAGAAATACTTCGGGGCAGGGACCCCAGGGATGCATGGGCCTTTGTTGGCCGCGTTTGTGGCGTATGTACGTCTATCCACTCCCTAACGTCTGCCAGATGTGTGGAAGATGCGCTGGATATTGTCATACCACCCAACGCAGAGCTGGTTCGTAATATTATGTTTTGCACGTCGTACATGCACGACCATGTGGTGCATTTCTACCATTTGCATGCGATGGACTGGGTGGATATTATGAATGCATTGAAAGCAGACCCTAAGAAAACATCGGAGCTTGCCCAAAGTATATCGAAATGGTCAAAAAGCTCACCAGGGTATTTCAGCGACATTCAAAACAGGATTAAAAAGTTTGCCAGCAGCGGACAGCTGGGCATCTTTTCTAACGGTTATTGGGGTCATTCTGCCTATAAGCTCCCTGCAGAACTGAACCTGATTGGCCTTGCCCACTACCTTGAAGCACTGGAATGGCAAAAAGAAATTGTAAAGATACATGCCATTTTTGGAGGTAAAAATCCCCATCCTAATTATCTGGTGGGGGGTATGGCATGTGCAATTAACCTGGATGACGTAAGTGGTATTAACGCAGAGCGGCTGGCTTATGTGGGTCAGTTATTACAACAGGGAAAAGAATTTGTAGAACAGGTATATATCCCGGATCTGATGGCTATCGCTTCATTTTATAAGGACTGGGGTTCTATTGGCGGGGGACTGGGGAATTATCTTGTTTATGGTGATCTGCCTGTTAATGGCTATCGCGATATTTCGGCGTATAAATTTCAGGGAGGAGCAATACTGAATAAGGACCTGAGCAGGATCCATGAAGTAGACCTGAAGAAGGATGACGAAGTTCAGGAGTTTATTACGCACTCCTGGTATGAATATGAAGAAGGAAATGATAAAGGCCTGCACCCATGGAAAGGGGAGAGCAAGGTTAAATATACAGGACCTAAACCCCCGTTTGCAAACTTAGAAACCGATCAGAAATATAGCTACCTGAAAACACCGCGCTGGAAAGGAAATGCCATGGAAGTTGGCCCTCTGGCCAGAGTGCTTGTGGGTTATGGCCGGGGAAGGGAAGATTTTAAAGAAGTGGTTGATAAAGCACTTAAAGACCTCAATGTTCCTGTAGATGCTTTGTTTTCTACGTTGGGAAGAACCGCTGCCCGTGGACTGGAAAGTCAGTTGACAGCACAATGGGGGTTGGATTTCTATGATCAATTGCTAACGAATATTAAAAATGGTGATACGAGAATGGCAGACATGAGTAAGTTTGATCCCGCAACCTGGCCGAAATCGGCTTTTGGAGTAGGGCATACCGAAGCACCGCGCGGTGCTCTTGCCCATTGGATTAATATCAAAGACGAAAAAATCGCTAATTACCAACTGGTTGTACCCACAACCTGGAATGCATCGCCAAGAGATCATAAAGGACAAAAATCGGCTTATGAAGCTTCTCTCATCGATACTCCTGTTGCTGATGAAACTCAGCCATTAGAAATTTTAAGAACATTACACAGCTTCGATCCATGTATGGCCTGCAGTGTGCATTTGTACGACGAAAAAGGAAATACCATCAGTAAGGTCAGCGTATTAGGTGATTAAATAATATAAATTTATGGCAAATAAATATTTACATATACCGCGGCTAAGAAGGGTATATGTGTGGGAGTTACCAGTGAGGATTTATCACTGGCTAAATGCACTGGCTATTGTGGTACTGATTATTACCGGTTTTTATATCTCCAACCCGGTTGCTTTGCTGAGCAGTAAGGATGCCTCGCAGCAATATATCATGGGATGGTTCAGGTATATACATTTTGCCGCTGCCTATATTTTCTTTTTTAATTTTTTATTTCGCCTGTACTGGGGATTTGTGGGTAATAAATATGCAAACTGGAAACAGTTTATACCTACGTCAAAACGGTTCTTCCATGAAATCTGGGCTGTGTTTAAGATAGATATCCTGATGCTGAAAAAAAATGGTAAGGAGCAGGAGCATTTGAGTATAGGCCATAATGCAATGGCAGGTATTATCTATTTCATGACTTTCCTTGCCTTTTTAGTACAATGCCTCACAGGTTTCGGCTTGTATGCCCGGATGTCGTCATGGTGGTTACCCAAATTGTTTGCCTGGGTACCTGTCTTGCTCGGTGGCGATATCCTGACCAGGAAAATCCATCATTGGTCAATGTGGTATTTTATCATATTTACAGTAATCCATGTTTACCTGGTATTTTATCATGATTATGTAGAAGGCCGCGGGGAAACAAGCAGCATGGTTGGCGGATGGAAGTTTATTGAAGAGGACGTATTTGAAAAGAACCTGCACCAAACTCCTAATCCGGAGAAAACGGAGGTTGAGGAAATCACTAAACATTGAACCCCGTGATGATGAAGACAGTTGGAGAAATATTGATACTTGGCATTGGGAACTACTTAATGGGCGATGAGGGGGTTGGTGTACATCTCGCTAACCGCATGGAGAAAGCGGTGTTGCCTGCCGGAGTGGATGTGTTGGATGGGGGCACCGGCGGTTTTCACCTGCTGGAGTATTTTGAAGATTATGCCTGTGTTATTTTGGTAGATGCTACATTAGATGGCCGGGAACCCGGCACCATACGGTTGATAAAGCCGCGTTTTGCCGCTGATTTTCCGCCGGCAATGAGTACGCACGATATCGGCCTGAAAGACCTGGTGAGTGCTTTACAGCTCCTTGGCAGAATGCCCGAAATTGATCTTTTTGTAGTGAGCATAGCTTCTGTTCAGCAACAGGGAATAGTCCTCACCGCAGAAATTGAAGGTGTAATGCCTTTGTTAATAGAAAAAGTAAAAGAGTTAGTGCTTAAAAACCAGGCGGCTACTTCTATTGATAAAGCCGGCGGCGTTAAATTAGTATCTGTCACTTTATAAATTACAGGTGGAAACGTATCATATTCATTTAAATGGGATTGTGCAGGGCGTAGGCTTCAGACCACTGGTCTACCGCCTGGCACTGAATAACGGGCTGAATGGGTATGTGAGAAATGACAGTAACGGCCTGAATGTATTTTTTAATGCACCGGCATCACAGGCCGCTTTATTCTTTGCGCAGATAAAACAGTGTGCACCCCCAAGAGCAACGATTTTGAGGTCTGCTTTGTACAGAATTGCAGATCGGACTTATCCTGATTTTTCAATCCTGGTGGCCGGTGAGATCAGTGCAAAGGAGGAAGATCTGACAGCCAGTGAAATAATACCGGATACTTCTGAAACCGATGATACCGCCGCGGCCAAAATCTTAAAAAAACAAGTATTAATATCGCCGGATATTGCTATTTGTCAAGTTTGCCTTAAAGAGCTGCATGATGTCGGTAACCGCCGCTATCGTTACCCTTTTATTACTTGTACACAATGCGGGCCCCGCTATTCCATTATTAACCAATTGCCGTATGAAAGGCAGGCTACAGCCATGCATCGCTTTTTAATGTGCAAAAGCTGTGGAAGGGAATATGCGGATACGGCAGACCGGAGATTTTTTTCGCAGACAAACTCCTGTTCTGATTGCGGCATCTCGCTTAGCCTGTTTGAAAATCCGGCGGGGTTGATATCAAATGATAATGAAACGGTATTGGTGCAAATTAAAGAGTTTTTGCAGCAAGGGAAGGTCCTTGCTGTAAAAGGCATAGGCGGATATATTTTATTGGCCGACGCTGGCAACAGGCAAACCATTCAACGCTTAAGGAGCCGGAAGCACCGGCCTCAGAAACCTTTTGCGCTGCTGTATCCCGGCCTTGCCGAAGTGCAAAAAGATTTTCATTTAAATGATCAGGAAAGGGAAATATTGGAAAGTCCGGCGGCGCCTATTATGTTGCTGTCTCCTAAAGCTACAGCTTTTATGGAGCTCGCAGTTGATGATATTGCTCCTGGTTTAGCAAGATTAGGGGTAATGATCCCCTATAATCCTCTGTTTGATTTAATTGCATGCGATTTTGCCAGGCCTTTAATTGCTACCAGTGCCAATGTTTCAGGTTCCCCGATTATTTATCAGGAACATGATGCGCTCAGCTACTTATTTGATATAGCTGATTATGTGGTTAGCCATAACCGCGAAATTAGCATCCCGCAGGACGACAGTGTTATCCAGCTTTCAAAGTATTCAGGTCAGCAGATCGTTTTACGAAGATCCAGAGGTTATGCGCCTTCATTGTTTAATTATAAATCCAGCGGCAGCCTTTGTGTTTTAGCTACAGGTGCTTTTTTGAAGAGCACTTTTAGCCTGGCGATAAATGGGAATGTTTTTGTAAGCCAGTTTTTAGGAAGTGCTGAAAGCTATGAGTCGCAGGTGATGTATACCAATGCCATTAATCATTGGCTTCAACTGTATGCTATTCAGCCCGAAATGATTGTTACAGACTTACACTCCGGTTATTTTTCACACCAGTTTGCACTTGAGTTTGCCCAAAAAACAGGAGTTAAGCTGAAGCTTGTGCAACACCATGAAGCACATTTTGCTGCGGTACTGGCGGAAAATAACCTCTTGCACAGGAAGGACCTATATGAAAAAGATGTTGTTTTGGGGGTGATATGGGACGGCACGGGTTTAGGCCATGATGGCCATATCTGGGGTGGTGAGTTTTTTAAATATACGCATAATGAAATGCAGCGCTGTGGGCATTTCGACTATTTTCCCGCTGTTGCGGGAGATAAAATGGCTATTGAACCGCGTATTGCCGCACTTTGCGCTACCAAAAGTGTTTGGCCATTGTCTGCTGCGCTTCATGAGTTGTCAGACGTTCAGCTAAGAGAAAAATTTACTGCTGCAGAATGGAACAATTATCAGTCACTCATGAACAGTACAAATTTATTTACTTCATCTGCCGGACGGATTTTTGACGCTGTAGCGTCGCTGCTTGGAGTGGGCGACAAGCAAAGCTATGAAGGCGAGGCAGCGATGTATTTGCAGCATATGGCTGAAGAATATGTGGCTATAAATGGCTTTTTAATGAACGGGTCTTATGTAGAGAAGGAACTTTCTTCTGCTGTTATACCCACTGCTGCTTTGATGCTGGGGATACTTACAGATATAGAAAAAGGCGAAGACAGAAAATATATCGCGGCAAAGTTCCATTACAGTTTGGTTTGTGTAATTGGCAATGTGGCCCGGAAAATGAATATTGATCATATCTGCTTCAGTGGCGGTGTTTTTCAAAATGCTTTGCTGGTAGACTGGATAAAGTGCAAATATACAGGTGAATATCAATTGTATTTCCATGCAGACCTATCGCCTAACGATGAGAACATTTCATTCGGGCAGCTGGTATACGGGGAAAATAATATCCAAAATAATTATCACACGATGTTATGAAATATGTATCAGAGTTCCGTTCACCGGAAATAGTGGATGCCCTCTTAAAACAAATCAGGCAAATTGCAAAAGGTAACTGGAATATCATGGAAGTGTGCGGAGGACAGACACATTCACTGGTTAAGAATGGCCTGCTTAGTATGCTGCCTTCAAATATACAGATGGTACACGGTCCGGGATGCCCGGTATGTGTTACGCCGGTCAATTTGATCGATAAAGCAGTTTATTTAGCTATAGAACAAAAGGTAATACTATGTTCTTACGGAGATATGATCAGGGTTCCGGGCAGTAACATGAGCCTGCTGGAAGCAAAATCAAAAGGAGCAGACGTACGTATTTTGTACTCCCCATTGGAAGCCGTTAAAATAGCGAGGGAAAATCCGGAAAGGGAAGTGGTTTTTTTTGCTGTTGGTTTCGAAACAACGGCTCCGGCAAATGCATTGTCTGTTATTCATGCACATCGTGAAGGGATCAGGAATTATTCCATCCTAACCTCGCATGTGCTGGTGCCACCGGCCATGGATGCCATCATGAGCGATAGTGAATGCCGGGTTGATGCTTTTTTAGGCGCAGGACATGTTTGTGCTATTATGGGGATGCAGGAATACTACCCGATAGTTGAAAAATATAAAATACCTGTTGTGATTACTGGTTTTGAGCCTGTTGATCTGCTGGAAGGGATTTTTATGACTGTAAAGCAATTGGAATGCGGCCAATATAAACTTGAAAACCAATATGCCCGTGTTGTGGAAGCGAATGGAAACAGGCCGGCCATTAAGGCTATTGATGAAATATTTGAGGTGACTAATCGTGAGTGGCGCGGAATAGGTGAAATACCTTGCAGTGGTTATGGTGTGAAAGCAAAGTACAGCAGCTATGATGCAACCAGGAAATTCAAAATTGATATTTCCGGGTCGCATGAGGATCTTACCTGCTTATCCGGCGATATCATGAAGGGAAAGATTAAGCCCCGGTATTGCCCTAACTTTGGAGAGAAATGCACTCCTGTGCATCCTTTGGGTGCTCCAATGGTGAGCAGTGAAGGTGCATGTGCTGCTTACTATCATTTTAACATGTCGGCCGCTGGTATGTACCGGGATTAAAAAATCATTACCGCTGCCGGCGCCGCAATTATTCTGTTCAATATAAAAAATTTAAAATGAATCTTTCTTGTCCGATTCCCAAATTCGATTTCGACACCATTAACCTGGGGCATGGCAGCGGCGGTACTTTAACGAGCCAGCTGTTGGATGCAGGTGTTTTCAAGCTGCTTGAAAATGACTTGCTCAACAAAAAACACGACGGTGCTGTTTTTAGCCTCAATGGAAAAGTTGCCATGAGTACAGATACTTATGTCGTATCGCCTGTATTCTTTGAAGGCGGCAATATTGGCGATCTTGCTGTAAACGGCACTGTAAATGATCTGGCTATGTGCGGGGCAGCAGCAAAGTATCTTACCCTAAGTTTTGTATTGGAAGAGGGACTGAAAATGACCGAGTTCTGGGAGATATTGGTCAGTATAAAAACTGCCTGTGATGCAGCCGGGGTTATTGTAATTACGGGTGACACCAAAGTAGTTGAGAGAGGCAAAGGCGACAAGATTTTTATTAATACTACAGGCATAGGCCTGGTTCATCCCAGGGCAAATATTGATATAGACAATATTAAACCGGGAGATAGAATTATTTTAAGTGGCCCGCTAGCAAGGCATGGCATTACTATTATCAGCCATCGCGAAGGGCTGCAGTTTGAAACTACGATCAGCAGCGATACGCGCCCGCTTAATCAAATAGTTTCAGCGCTGCTGGATGAATTTGGCGAATACATCCATCTATTGCGCGACCCTACACGCGGCGGACTGGCTACGGTATTGAATGAAATTGCTGCACAGGCAAATCTGGGTATCAGCATCTCACAGAAAAATATCCCTGTAGAAGAAGAAGTGGATGGCGCATGTGAAATGCTCGGGTTCGATCCCTTATATGTAGCTAATGAAGGCTTGTTTGTTGCCATTGTTGACGCTTCAATAGCCGGTGAACTGTTAAAGCGGCTGCAAGCCTGGGAATACGGTGCGATGGCCGGCATTGTAGGAGAAGTTACTGCTGACCATCCCTGCAAGGTAATCATGAAAAGTACTATTGGCGGCCACAGGGTAGTGAATATGCTTGCAGGCGAACAATTGCCCAGGATTTGCTGATTTATATTTTTTATACAAACCGTGTCTTTTTAACGCAAAATTATTATTAAACCCGATATGTTTACGTTTCCCCTTTTACTTACTATTTACGCCGGGTTTACCCACGCTTTCGAAGCCGATCATTTACTTGCTGTAAGCAGCATTGTGTCGCAGCGCAATCACTCCTGGTTGTCTATGAAAGACGGCGTCTTCTGGGGACTTGGTCATTCATCAACTATTTTTATTATTGGCATACTGATGATACTTTTTAAAATAGGTATTTCAGAACAGTATTTTCATTATTTTGAGGCAGCAGTAGGCCTAATGCTCATTGTTCTGGCTATTTACCGTTTAATGGAGTTTATGCGGGGCAAGAAATTAATTATCCATCAGCACTACCACTTACATAAAGATGAAGTACATCAGCATTTGCATATTCATTTTAACCCGAAAAAGGCTGCAGGCCCAATGCATATCCATCAGCATCTTCAGGCACATGAACACACCTTTGATCATACACATCCTCACACGCATCAACTTGCTTATGGAGTAGGTTTAGTACACGGTCTTGCAGGCAGCGGTGCATTGGCTGTACTGGTGATGGCTCAAATCAGCAGCCCGTTTGAGGGTTTGGCTTATCTTTTGATATTCTGCGGCGGTTGTATCGGAGGGATGCTTGTTGCAGCAGGATTATTCAGCGTGCCCTTCTCCAAAAAAATAATTCAGGCACCCAAGTTGCAAAATGCACTCGTAATCGGGTCGTCATTACTCTGTTTACTATATGGCGGAAAAGTGGTATTTGAGAATTTAGCAGGATTTATAGTGTGATAAAGGTCCTCTTTTCAAGCTCAAAACTCCAATCGAAAAGGCCAGGACGGTGTGAACCTGCCGGTATCTAGTTGTTCTTTGTCTGATGCCGGAGGCAGGGTTATTAAGTGCTAATCTGGAAACCGGGCTGCACAGCCCAAAATCACCTTGGCTCAAACGCCCCCCTTATTCGTCGCGAATAACCCTTGCTCAATTTCATATCATAACTTACTTTTGAAGTATGAGGACAGTAACATTTGCTATGAACATTAGTGTGGACGGTTATTGCGGCCACACCATATTTAACCCAGGTGAAGAACTGATGGACTATTTCACCGCTATGATGTATGATATTGATCTGCTCTTTTATGGCCGCGTCATGTATCAGTTAATGTTCCCCTATTGGGCCGATGTTGCAATAGATAAATCGGGTTCAGAAGCAGAGATCAGATTTGCAGAAAGGCTGAGTGCAATTGATAGCGTTGTTGTCTCAACAACCCTCAATAGTGAGGAGGCGAAAACGCGCATTGTCCGTAGCAACCCGGCAGAAGAACTGTTAAAGTTGAAACAACAGCCAGGTAAGAAAATATCTGTAGATAGTGTAAGTCTGCTGCCCGAATTGATAACCGCAGGCTTGATTGATGAGTTTCACTTAGTGGTTCACCCGATTATTGCGGGACAGGGGCGGCAGCTTTTCCCCGCCGGAAGTCTTAATGAATTACTAAATCTGAGATTATTAAAAACTAAAACTTTCCAGAACGGATGCGTAGCGCATCATTATGCGAGGCAGTAAATTGAAAACTTAAAAATAAAATTATGAGAACAATCAATCCGTGGATCAACTTCAATGGCAACGCCGAAGAAGCGTTCTCCTTTTACAAATCAGTTTTTGGCGGAGAGTTCACAAAGATCATTCGCTTCAGGAATCTGTCGGGGCCCGAATTTCAGGTTGCAGAAAACGAAGCAAATAAAATAATGCACATTGGTTTACCTATCGGCAAGCACAATGTATTAATAGCCAATGATATTCCGGAATTTATGGGACGGGTAAACGAAAACGAAAACAGGTCTAAAATATTTGTGAGCACTGAAAGCCGTGAAGAAGCCGACAAAATATTTAACGGACTATCAGCAGGAGGAGAGGTTGAAGGGCCCATGGGCGACAGTCCCTGGAGTACATACGCCGGAATGTTTAGAGACAAATATGGTATTGAATGGATTGTGGAATTTGACCCGGGCTTATGAATTTGTTGCTCCTAATCATCAATCGGCGATTGGCGGTATCGAGCCGCCGGTAGAAAGGTCAGGCGAAAGATCGAATACTATAATCTGGGCATCATTATTTCGGTAGGATACAGGGTGAAATCGGTAAGAGGCACCCAATTTCGTCGATGGACAATCCAACGCTTGGAAGATTACCTCGTTCAGGGTTACATCATCAACGAAAAGCGGTTAGCACAAAAGCAGCAAGAAGAGATCTGAGCGTTCATTTAAGAATCAGGAAAATATCGCCGGTTCCAGAGCCAGTAAAAAAGTTGTATACTATTTTTATAGCAGCAAGATCAGGCAATTAGTCCAAAGAATGGATGAGGGCGACGACATTTGATCACCCAAACCCACTGAAAACGATACCAGTCAATAGGAGGTCTATAGATGAAAATGGCCCCCTTGTCCCTGTATGCCGCTTATATAAGCTTGCATATAAAAGCGAGATTATCTAAGTTTGGCCTGACCAATCCAAATCTTTCAATGACTGTAATAAGGCGTGATGACGCATTATGGAAATCCGTTCTGGAGACCATATTTGCCGAGTTCCTGTTGTTTTTCTATCCGGATGCAAAGAAACTGTTCGATTTTTCCAAAGGTTTTGTCTATTTGGATAAGGAATTTGACTTGCTGTTCCCTCCGGAGGAAGGTAAAAAGGGTATTCGTTTTGTGGATAAACTGGTAAAGGTGTTCCTCAGGGATGGCAGTGAGAAGTTTGTCCTGGTGCATGTGGAAGTACAGTCGCAGAAGGGAAAGAATGACCTGGAGGCCAGGATGTTCAATTACTGGTACCTTGTCAGAGATAAATATAAGGTGCCCGTTACCGCCATTGCTATATTGGCCGACGGCAACAAAAATTATCGGCCAAAGATATATGTCGAAGAGTTCCTGCGTACACGCCTCACGTATGAGTTTGATACTTATAAAATTATCGATCAGGATGAGGCTTCCCTGAGGGCTAATCCCAACCCGTTTTCAGTAGTGGTGCTTACTTCCCTGCTGGCCATCCGGAACAGGAACCTGGGAGATGACAGGTTAAAGAGCATGAAGCATAATCTGTATGCCGAGATGATGAATCGCAGGATGACCAGGGAAAAGCGGAAAGGGATCTATGATTTTTTAACCTATTTTGTACTGTTTCAAAATCCGGAAATGTTTCGTATTTTTGAGAAAGAGTTACTGGAAAACAAAGGAAAAAGCGTAACTATGGGAACACAGGAATATTTACTGGATAAGGCCGAAAAGAAGGGGCTTGAAAAAGGTAAACGGGAAGAACAGGCCAGAGCTAAGAAGCTATTGGCTGAAGAACGGACCAAAGCTGAAGCGGAAATGCTCGAAGAGAAACGCAATATTGCACGGGAATTTAAGAAGCTGGGTGTTCCTATTGCAGATATCGCAAAAGGTACCGGCTTGTCTATCGAAGAAATAGAAAAGTTGTAATCAATATCCCAGGCAAAATATTTAAGCCGCCCCTTGCGCAGCTTTTTTTGTTTTTTATCGTCATAAGGTTATTGCCGCCTTGCACCAGATGTTGTCCTGCCGAAGCCGTTATACCCTAAAAAATAGCAATATTAATTTCCGGGGAGAAAAATTGGCTTCTGGCCCGGCTCTGATAGTGATTTGAGAATCCTCCGTAATGGTATCGTAATGCTGCCGTACATCTTCGATCGACGGCGAGGTTGTACGGCAGCATTACGGCAGCCTAACGAAGGCAATATTGCAGGGTCTCAAATGTGGGTCAGAACAGGGGTAGGGCACTTTTTACTATCCAACTTTGATTATTTACGTTATTTGCCTGTTTTGTTTCGTATACTCCCCATTCTAAACGGGCACTCTGATGCCCCCATATTTGCGAGTAAATGACTTCGTTCATGGTGCATAAGTAAGGAAAAATCATAATTCAACGATAATATGCAGAGGCTTATCCCACCATTATTGTGACTTTTTTTAAACCCCGCTCCTTCACTTTCCCGTTTTCACAGCATTATGCTGATGCGGAGGTACAAACTCCCGGTACGGCAGTATGTGATCTTCCTTCGTAAAAGACGGCCGTCGATGCAAACGTTCATAAACACCGAACATCATAAGTTCAGCTACCAGCTTCTGCTGATTTCAGAGATGAACTATCGTTTGTTCCTGAGTTCTGAGAACCCGGAAGTGAAGATGCTTGCCCTTCTTGCCGATCTTTCAAACACCGACAGCTATTCAGTTGTAAAAGAGGTAGTAGAAGAGATAAAGGAGCATGCCGGAGGAGATTTTGCAGAGAGCAGATATTTCAAACAATTACGTATCTTTGTACAGCTACGAAGCAGTATACAACCACAATTTGAAAAGGTTATGCAAACAGTAAGTCAGTTTTTCAGGGAAGAGAAAGATTTTCTCTTCAAAAGAGGAGTCGAAAAAGAGCGTGCCAGGGCCGAGGCTAAAGTTCTGGAAGAGAAACGCAACATCGCCCGGGAGTTTAAGAAGCTGGGTGTTCCTATTGCAGATATATCAAAAGGTACTGACTTGTCTATTGAAGAAATAGAAAAGTTGTAATCAATATCCCAAGCAAAATATTTAGCCGCCCTTGCGCGGCTTTTTTTGAAAAGAATAGATTTCCAAGGTAGTGTTATACCCCTCCGGCAGAACGCTCCCAGACCGCTGGCTAACAGGTTCGACCCTCGGCCGACCCCTCCGGCAGACGGCTTCGGCAAAATGGTATAAAATTAAAAAACCAGTATACCGGCAGGGCAGAAGCGAAGCAGGCCGCCTTTATATGCCTCCTCCGCCGGTTCAGTATAATCCCCCTTACGTAGTATTTTTCAAACCAAGTCCGCTTGTCGGCGTTACACTGGGTATCCCAAATTTTGACACCGTCTGTCTTCTTAAAGTGCCCTATAAGTTGGAAAGGTGCTTCCGCTGTTGAATTATCAAAGAAAAAAGCCTGATATGCTATCTGCGATGCACGATAAAGCAGACTAAGTGAAGCATAGTAGCGACTTTCTATCTTGTTGGTTGGCACATCATGTCCCCCCTGCGTTTTGCGCAGCAAAACGCGATATTTATTAATCTCGGGGGATTCAGCACACGCAATATCGTCCGCATTGACATAAGTACCCAGGTCAATTAAACGCCCGGAAGATTCAGATTCACGGATGGACTTTATTACGGTACTTTTCCCCGATTCATTCGGACCGGCAAAAACGCGAAGACGAAGTTGAGCGTTGAGAGGTTTTTCTGATGCCATTAAGAACGGAAAGGACTAAATTTCCTGTAGCTGTTCGGTATTTCCATCAGCGTATTGTTTTACAACCCAACCATCTTTAACGGTTACAACGAAGCCCATTAGACCCATTGCATCCTGGGAGGCAATTACACCGGCACTTTTCGCCTTGTTCACTAACAAGCGTTTGGTAAGATAAGAGTAGCCGTCACTGGTTACGTGATTTGATGTCTTGCGCTTTTTACCTGGCATAATAGTAAAGATATGAATAAAATAAAGCAGAATCTTGCCTGAATGAAATTAAAAATATCAGCAAAAAGCCGGCAATAAATAGAATGCGTTTTAAACCACCTTAGGTCATACAGGTCTGCTTGTTGGTTTTTCAAAAAAAGGCTCAGGCTCCATTTAACTTGACTATATTTGTTAATATATAAGAATTAAATTACTGGTGCGGGGAATAAGATACTGGTTCAAATGAGATACGCAATCACCATCTTTCTTTTAGCTATTTCCACAATCTCTTTCGGACAAGCTAATTCATATTCAGCGTGGAAAGAAGAAGCAAAAAGCAACATAAGACTTCTGCCCCAATATGGTGGAGCAGAAAAGACACAGGAGCAGAAGAAAGCAGACCAGGAACTGATACATACCTATGCGGCCCAGGAAGGCAGCCGTAGAAAAGGTTCTGAGCTTTTAGTAAAGTTTGGTTTTGATTATTTATACAAAGGCGACTTAAAAACCGCAATGTACCGGTTTAACCAGGCCTGGATCCTGGATCCTGGTAATGCAAATGCTTATTGGGGGTTTGGAGCGGTTTATTTTTCTTTCGGAGATTTCGATAATGCCCTGAAGCAATACGATCAGGGATTGAAAGTAAATGAGAACAGTGCTAATATCTTGACTGATAAAGCTACAATCTACATGACAGGTTACATGAATGGTGAAAACGAAAGTGATTATAACCAGGCATTAACCCTCTTTAGAAAGTCTTATTCCATAGATCCCAAAAATCAAAACACCCTTTTCAAACTTTCAGCATGTTACTTCGTTAAAAAGGACTGTGAAAATGCCTGGAAGTACTACAACGAATGTCAGAAACTCGGCGGCCGCCCGATAACAAAGGAATATACAGAAGCTTTAACTCAAGGATGTAAAAAATAAGGAGCAAGTTACCATTAGCCAGCTTAGGATTAATGCAATAGATATCGATAAGTATTTCTCAGAGATGTTCACAGAAATTTCTTTCAAGTTTAGCAAGTTGTTTGAAGAGGAGAGGGGCAACTTCGGCGATCTGAAGAAGCTGCACGATATAACCGCACTGCTTACAGAACTGAAGGATATTTCCGGAAAGCAGAATGGGCAACTTGAAACCCTGGCGGTTTCCATCAAGCAGTTAGCCGTTACGCAAACCGGAATTCAGCATGCGGGGCCCGTTGCTACCTCACCGGCAAATATGGCAGCCCTCCTTCTCCAGTCAATATGGAAGAGCCTGCCGAAGCCGGTTGCTTATATCGCTATAGGCTGTCTGGGCAGCGGAGCCGTGATCGGTACCGGTTTTATCATATACAAATTAGTTGATTGGATAAACCTGATTTTTTAATCCCGCATCATGTCGAAAAGGACTAATTTTTTCTGGGCCAGTTACTCCGATTTAATGACCAGCCTGTTTTTTGTAATGCTGGTACTTTTTGTACTCACCATCGTCATGCTCAAGAAGCAGGCAAAAGCGTCAGAAGATGCTATAAAAAAGGTAAATGAGGTTGCCGAAGCGCTCAAGAAGTTAAATCAGGATTACTACACCTACGATGAACATACTAAACGATTCAAACTGAATGTTGATGTTCAATTCCGTCCCAACCAATCCAACATCAGTACCGCGGTAGGCTTTACCCTCAACGAATCAAAACTTGAAGATGTCGGAAGAGACTTATATAACCTGATGAAGAGTATCACAGATAAGGATAACAGCATCAATTATCTCCTGATCGTAGAAGGGAATACACAAAGAGCAGCACCCGGCGGCAAATGGAATTATCAAACAGATCCCAACCTCGGTTACAGGCTAAGCTATCAGAGGGCCCTTGCCCTTGTAAACTTCTGGAAATCCAAGCATATTAACTTCGATAATTTCAGAAATTGTGAGATTCTGATTTGCGGAAGCGGTTATTTCGGAAAAAGCCGGACACCAATGGCAGGGACAAAGGACTCTGACAGCAACCGGAAGTTCTCCATCCAAATAACCCCTAAACTTGGTAAAATCGAAATTTAAGGCAGGAAGAAGAATGATCCATTTGAATACGATACAAATGTCTCTTATAGTAGCCTTAATAGGCTCTCTGTTACTGTTTCATTCCTGTCGCAACCGTAATGATCGTGATAGTAAACGAAATTACGTTTCGGGTAAAGTAGTGTCAATTATCGATGGCGATACCTATGACCTCCTGGTCAGCAATAATCACCTGCTGAGAATAAGAATGGAGGGGATAGATGCACCTGAAAGAGGAATGCCGTTTTATAAAGTTTCAAAACGATATCTGGGCCAGCTATGCTCTAACAAAAAAGTGTCTGTGAAAATAAGCGGAAAAGACAACTATGACAGGTTTCTCGGTTTTACCTGTTTAGATAACATGACAGAGCTTAGCCATGAAATGACGGTGGTCATACCAGATCCGTTTAAATCTGCTATTGAAACCTGGCAAACACCTCCCGTTCTTTCTGAAGATATTTTTTTCACGCAATTAAGTTAAGCAATTTTATAGATGATCAAGTAACTGCAACTCATTTGCCGTAGCAGTACTAACGGCGTTGATGGCTATCCGGCATACTGGGGCGGATGATGGTCAGTTACCATGTCATACGTTTTCCTGGGAGAAGCAAATTTCAAAAGCTATACCGGCACCAAGCCGATGAATATAGAATGGCAGTTGGCGGAGCCTATGCCCGCATATTTATGGAAAGAGAGTGGTAAGTTGGCGGTGGGGTAAGAACTGCAATCCACAGGGATAGAGCAAGCCCTTTTGAGAAGGTACATGCTGACGATTATGATTTTTTTGGTTTGACAAGTTATTACAGTTCTTTAAATTAGCAGTAATTTTAGTTTATGTCGTGCGGAAGTATTTTATCCCTTAACATATCAATGAATATCATATTGCCAGTATAGCTATGGCGAAGAACAAAACCATCAAAGTAAGAGGAACGATAGTTAGTCTATATGAAAACAGAGATGAGGATTATATAAGCCTTACAGACATAGCCAGGTACCGGGATTCTGAAAGAAGTGATTATATCCTGCAGAACTGGATGCGTAATCGTAGTACCATTGAATTTATTGGGCTTTGGGAACAATTCAATAATCCCGATTTTAATTCCATCGAATTCGATGGAATTAAAAATATGGCCGGATCCAACAGTTTTTCTTTAACTCCGAAACGTTGGATTGAAATTACAAATGCTATTGGCATCATATCGAAAACAGGTCGGTATGGAGGTACCTTTGCCCATAAAGATATAGCCTTTGAATTTGCCTCCTGGTTAAGCGCTGAATTTAAGTTCTACCTGATAAGAGAATTTCAGCGTCTGAAAGAAGAAGAAAATAATCGGCTGAAACTGGAATGGAACATACAGCGGACCCTGGCTAAAATTAATTACCGAATTCATACAGATGCGATAAAGGAAAATCTGATCCCCCCAACTCTTCTAAAGGACAAAATCAATTTCGTGTATGCTGATGAAGCTGATATGCTGAACATGGCCTTGTTTGGAATCACTGCAAAACAATGGCGGGAGGCCCATCCAGAAGCAGAGGGAAACCTTCGCGACGCAGCAACAATTGAGCAACTGGTAGTTTTGAGCAATATGGAAAGTATCAATGCTGTACTTATCCGACAAGGCTTAGACCAAAGCGAACGGCTTGAACAGTTAAACAAAATTGCCATTACGCAGATGCGATCTCTTTTGAATAACACAGGTAGAAACAAACTTAGATAATTCCAAAAGACGCTAGGTCAGCTACCCGTTACCTCGATGAGCTGCCCGATGCCCTTAAGAAGATCATTACCGTTAGCGGCGAAACCTTCCTGTTTCATATAGAGTTCCAGGTAGAAGACGAGGATGAGATGGTATTCCGGATGGCCGAATATTATATTATGCTCATGCGCCGGTATCACCTCCCGGTGCGGCAATATGTGATCTTTCTTCGCGACAAGAAACCTTTGATGGCAAAATCTCTCCATACAGAAAGGATTACATTCAGTTACGAACTTTTGGAGATTTCAACCATAAATTACAGGCTGTTTTTGAATGCCTCAAACCCGGAAGTGAAGATGCTGGCCATCCTGGCAGACTTTGCCAGCAACGATAGTTATTCGGTTGTTAAAGAGATCGTAGAAGATATCAGAGGAGGCAAAGAGAGTGATTTCGCAGAAAGCAGATATTTCAAACAATGGCTTTTCCTTTTATAAAGAAGAGTGGCAAAAGGCCTCCATCGGTTTTCAGTTTCAGAGTTACGATAAAGAATTGGTTTACGGGGTAATTCGTGTACAATGGCACTCTATGTTTAGGTATTTTTTCAGTAAATACTAATAATAGCACAACAATATTTACTAATTTTACCACAACCGTAAATACTAATAATAGCACAACAATATTTGCTAGTTTAAGCACTGCGGCATTTGCTAGTTATAGTACAATAAATTACCTGTAACAACAATAAAGTTTAGAGAGGAAGCATATGGCAACACCAAGGGAAAAATTTGTTGAAGCATTAAAGCTTTTAAAAGAAATACAAGACAAAGGGCAAATAGCGATATATACTGAGGAAATTCCAAGCCGGGTCTATAGGGAAATCCTTGTGAAAAACGGATTCCTTAAAGAAGTAACCAAAGGATGGTATATTGCGGCCGATCCCACGGAGCGTGAGGGGGAAACCACATCATGGTATAGTTCTTACTGGGAATTTTGCGCCAGGTTTCTTGAATATAAATATGACTCTGATTGGTGTTTATCAGCAGATCAATCGGTTCTTATCCACGCCGGTAACTGGTCTGTACCGCCACAACTGTTTATCCGGTCACCACAGGCGAACAACAAGCCTACACCGTTACCTCATAACACCTCTCTGTTTAATCTGAAAGCTGATCTCCCACAAAAAAACCAACAAGTGATTAAACGGGGAATAAGAATGTACAATTTACAAGCTTCACTAATTTATAGCACCGCAAGTATTTATGGTAAAAGCAGTGTAGATGCAAGAACTGCAGTATCATTGATAAGAGATGCATCTGAACTGCTGCCGGTGTTATTAGAAAACGGACATAGCACAATTGGAGGGAGATTAGTTGGGGCCTTTAGAAATATTCAAAGGGACAAAATAGCAGACCAGATCATGGATACCATGAAACAGGCCGGATACGACATTCGTGAAGAAGACCCTTTTGAAGATAAACTGGCCATTAATCTTTCAGTCCGCGAACATTCTCCTTTTGTCAACAGGATCAAACTAATGTGGCAACAAATGAGGGAAATTATTATAAAGGATTTCCCTGAAGCACCAGGCATTCCTAAAGATCATGAGGCCTACCTGAGAAACGTAGATGAGGCCTACGTAACAGATGCTTACCACTCTCTCTCTATAGAGCGATACAAGGTAACCCCGGAATTAATTGAGCGAGTGAGTAGCGGACAGTGGGACAATAACGAAAACGACGAAGATAAAAAACAAAAAGATGCGATGGCAGCACGGGGGTACTATCAGGCGTTTCAAGTAGTTAAAGAAACCATAGTTCAGCAGCTGAACTATGCAAATCCGGGTAGCCAAAGTGAAAAAGACCATCAAAGATGGTATCGCGAACTCTTTGGTCCGAGTGTAGGTGCCGGCATTTTGAAGACAACAGATCTCGCGGGTTATCGCAGCCACCCGGTATACATTGGTGGTTCCAAGCATGTCCCGTTGAGTGTTGATTCTATGCGCGATACTATGCCGGTTCTATTCGAATTGCTAAGGGCCGAGCCGGAAGCTTCTGTAAGAGCCGTACTTGGTCACTTTATTTTTGTATTCATACACCCATATATGGATGGAAACGGGAGAATGGGCAGATTTTTAATGAATGTCATGCTTGCATCCGGCGGCTATCCCTGGACCGTGATTCCCGTTGAAAAACGGACAGAATATATGGCAGCCCTGGAAAAGGCGAGCGTTGAATCCGACATAAGCGCCTTTTCTAAGTTTATAGCTTATTTGGTAAATGAAGGATTGAAAGGCAAACCAATTGCAACTCTGCCAGAGACTAAATAAAAAAATATGATAGAGTGCACTGGCGTTAATAATGCCGGTGACGCTATACCTGTAGTTTCCTCTTATTTCCAAGGTAGTGTTATACCCCTCCGGCCGACCGCTTCGGTAAAATGCTATAAAATTTAAAATCCAGTCTGCCACCAGGGTAGAAGCGAAGCAGGACGCCTTTATATACCTCCGCCGCCGGTTCAGTATAATCCCCTTACGGTTTCCCGTAAAAACAAACCCAAATCCCTCCATAGCTTTGAATACAATTCAAAGCCATACCCACATGAAACCACAAAAAACACCCAAAAATGATCACCATCATTTTTTTCTATTAACACACCATGTAACTTTCACGAAAGTTTTATTAATAAAGCAGAAAGAAACTAACTAACGCTCAACCAAGGCCAATCACAATTATGGATTTCCGACATTCAATACTGCTGTCAAAAGAGCTCTCCAACCCGGCAGAAGAATTCGTGCGGTACTTTGCCAAAAAAGCATATCCCTCTGTGGTTACCCAGAAGGAGCCCGGACAGTTCAGCACCATCACCAAAAGGGCCTTCAACCTGATCGTGAGCGACCTCATTAACCACCGCCTCAAGCCGGCCCTCAAAACAGAAACCGCCAAGGCCAGGCCGCTAACCGGGGAGCAGCCAGACAAGCAGGAGACAAAGCCCGAAAACGGAATCGAAACCACGCAGGAAGAAATTGAAGCATCCCTCATCGTCAAATCGGTTCTCCGGCAGAAGATCGACCTCCAGCGGATCCATTTAAGAGATGCCCAGTCGTATTGCGCCATCCTGTTTGACGATAACAACCGGAAGCCCATCTGCAGGCTCTATTTTAACGGGAAGAAGAAGTTTGTGGATATCCCCGATGAGAACAAGAAGTTCGTGAGGAATGAGATCCAGGCGCTGGATAATATTTTCGGGTTGGGGGATAAGTTGATGGAGGTGGCGGAGGGGGTTTGAGAGTTCGATTTCTGAGGGATTAAAGTTCATTACTGATTTGCTGGCTTATAAGTTAAGCTCTAATAGCGAATGCAAAAAACTGCTAAAAATTATTCTAATAAATTAATCATTATGGCTACATACAGAATTTCAGGTGTTTGGAAAAATACAAATAATGTAATTACCGCTTACGCCTTTCATGAGGTAGGGGAAAATAGCACGTCAAGAGCAGTAAAGAAGACAAAAGCAGAAGCAATTGCTATTGTAGAAACGAGAGGTAATCTTGTCTATACATGGCAATGGAATTACTCAACTGCTTCTTGGGTTGTTGGAGAAAGAGTAGAAGTAGTTAATGGAAATAATGGGAAATATCTCAGATCGAACCCTGATAACAAATTGACGGACAATTTAGAACATTTGATAGATTTTGACTGGATTCAACCTTAATATGAGGAACTATGTCAAGGGTATTGGCTGGAAAATTAAAACGGGCCTGTTTCTTATTGCAGAATATAAGGATTATGCAGCCGTTATAAGAAAAAATGTCTCTGGGATAGATGCTTTATATGATTATGTAGAGCCGAAAGACTACTCTATTCTAGCAAATTTTCTTGTAGCAGAAAATAGTAAATTTGAAAAGGTTCTTCCAGCAATTTAAATACAGCTGAAGATGCGATACACACCTGTGTGTCCGAGGCAAAGGATTTAAAGGGAATATTTTCCAGATTTAGTCGATTAAATTAATTGTTGGGAGCAACAGAACATTATAGTTAAGTAGGAACTGATGGATATAATTAAAAAGACAAGATGCGCGTGTTGTGGTTTTTCGACAATTGAGAATGGTGTTATTTCAGATATTTGCCCAGGAGTATTTATTATAATAATATTACCTTTGAATCTACAGACCTTATAAATGGAGGAAGGACTCTACGAACAACTCATAACAAAACTGCTTGCCAATAAGCTGGACACCCAGTTGCCAGAGCAGTATTATATTAAAAGCAG
>JAATFW010000199.1 GCA_015654985.1 Sphingobacteriales bacterium
CGAGGAGAAGAGGAAGGCGGTGAACATCGAGTTGCGATGAGCGGTGATGGCGCGACGGCGGATGTAGTAAAGACCGACGAGGAGGGCGACCGTGCAGCAGGTATTGAGGACGGCGTTCAGCGCGGGAAGGAAGGTGAGATGGGTGCCGGCGACGTCGATGGGCGCATGGAAGTAGACCAGCCAGGCCAGAAAGGCGCTGGCGGCAGCCGAGACGGCAACGATGCCGACGATGACGGCGGGTGGGGTGCGGTAGGTGACGGGTTCAAGCGTGGTGGAGGGCATGTGCAGACTGTCGCAGGTGTGGGTCTTAGAAGATCAGGCGTCCCTGCGCGTTAAGGATCATGGCGGCGAGGAGCAGGGGAAGGTAGATCACAGAGACTTTAAGGAGATCGCGGGCGAGCGTGCGGGACTCTGGCGCCGCCGGGGAGCGAAGGATGCGGGCGAAGCGGAGGGTGTACCAAAGATAGGCGAGGCCGAGGAGGATGGCGGCGACGGCGTAGGGCCTGCCGGTGACGCCGAGCCACGTGGTCCAGAGCGAGACGGGAATCATGAGGACGGCGTAGAAGATGCTTTGGATGACGGTCGAACGGGCGGCGTCTTCGATCGGTTGCTGAGCGGCGGTGACACGGATGCCAGCCTGGCGGTAGTCCTCACGATAGAGCCAGCCGATGGCCATGAAGTGCGGGAACTGCCAGACGAAGAGGACGGCGAAGAGCGCGACGGAGATAAAAGATGCGAAAATACCACTAAAACTACAATAACAATTCAATCAATAACAGCTTAAAATCAGCAAAACATGGAACCACAAACCAACTCCGTTAACCCCTACGCAGGTTAAGATCCAGACACTTCATAACATATCCATCATGAACTATAAAATATTCTGTTGTTTTAAAGACCATCCCACAACCCTTACTGAAGAAGAAATTGAGAACCCCTTTCTTGTCTTAAATCCCCTTTGCGGTCTGGATGGCTTTTTAAAAACCCACGACGACCTCTGGCTTCTGATCACGAACCTTTTTAAGGAATATCACTGGATGGAGCAGGAAGCGCCGCTAATTACCTACTCCAGCTACAACAATCTCATCAGGCTGCTTGATGCCGCCTGGCTGTTATATAAAATACGGCCGGATTGCCAGATAAAGGGGAATGTAAATTCACCTTCATTTAAGGGACTATACAAAAAAGCGAACGAGGATGAAAACGTATTCAAAAATGAAACGATATCCAATAGTAGTTATGTTTCGTTGCATGAGTTTTTCGGTGCTTCCTTTTTATGGGGTATTAAAAATTCCTTATACCTCTGGTGTAAATATGGGCTTACTCCTACCGACGGATCAAACGATAGTGACGAAGTCCGAAACGAGAACATCATAAACATTTACAGAAATCTGGATTATCTGATTAAATCGCTGCACCACATTTGTAAGGAAGAAAAAAAACAGGATCTCCTTCCGGCTGAAAAAGAGAAATTGAACCGCTACAAAATATATGCTATCACAAAAGATCATCCCACTACCATATTTGATGAGGTCATGGATGACCCTTCCTTTAGCTTTTATATGTTTTTTAAGAACTTAAATTATGATGCTGTTCATCAATCTGTAAATAAATGGCACACTATGCTTATTTATAATAACTATTGGGAGACTCATAGTGATCCCGGCAATATTTTATCTCTCAGACTCTCCATAGAACAGCTCATCGATGGCGCCTGGATCATTGCCCAAAACGCCCCTGAGTATGAATGTGAACTACTAGATAAAAAAGATAAGGACGAGGCAAAAGAGGCAAAATTCGACAGGAAAAACTTTCCTCATCTTACAGATGATGAGTTTGCTGCCCCGGTGCTGGCATTTGAAAATTTTTTCAGGTTTAAGCCCCTGCACTGGTGGAAACAACATCTCGAACAATGGACAAGATTAACCCTGAGCAATGTCGAAGATGGCGATTTTTACAGAGGCACTTTAGAAACACCCGGGCAACTTTTAAAGCTGTTCGAAGCAAGTTATATATTTTACTACTCTTAAGTTATACTAATAAGCAGTAGCTATAAACATAAATCGATTGAATTAACCCCGCTCATAATTCCGCATTTAAATACAATAAAATGAAAACCGTTACCATCCAAATCCCCAAAGACTTCAAAATGGCCTGCGCCTTTATGAATATCGATCCGGCAGAAGCATTACAATGTTTTGCCGATGTAACCAGCATGAATTCTTTTTATATCTGCAAAACTGTCCCGCCCGAACTGGAATTTTTAAGCCGCCATTCACCCGGACTTAAAGAACCTTTTATTAATCAACTCAACTCCGGTATGTTATCAGAATTATCGCGTAAAAGATATTTATTCAACGGACTTACAAAGAAGTCTTTTGATCAGGCGCTGGACCGGTTTCACCGGAAATGGTATAAAAAGATTAAGGAGCACCGGCGCTTAGAAAAACCTTCAGAAAAAACTGTCGCGTAATAATCCATGTTTTCTTTTAAGAGTTATAGGCTTTTAACGTTATAAAAAACCTGAAAATCAGCCCGGCGTGACGGCTTTTGAAAGATGGGCTAAAGAAGGTATCTGACGAAACAATAGATAACCAGGATAAAACTAAGAGAAGATCTGTACATGCATCCGGGATAAGGGTACCATAAGCCTACCATGAGCCTACCTTTTTGAGGAAAAAGGTAGGCTCATGGTAGGCTTATCCCAGGTTCATGGTAGCCACAAGTACAGGTCTTCTATAGGTCTTCTATAGGTCTTCACCTGGTTTTCTTCTGGTCTTTCAAAGCCCATCCAGACTTCGGTATGGCTTCCGTAAAGATCAGGCAGACGGTATTTTTCCAGATTGGCAAAGCTTTCTCTGCTCATTGTAAAGATCAGGATCTCTGTAAACATATCACCGTATTCTCTTGTTGTGTAAATAAGATGGAACTCAAAGACAGAATAAGTATTTTAAAAGGAGATATCACAAAAGTAGCAGCAGATGCTATTGTAAATGCAGCCAACTCTTCGCTCATGGGCGGGGGCGGCGTTGATGGCGCAATCCACAGGGCCGGAGGAAAAAGGATCCTCGAAGAATGCATGGAAATTGTAAATATCAGGGGAAAATGTAAAACAGGGGAAGCTGTTATTACCAGTGCAGGGGACCTTCCTGTACGATACGTTATCCATACCGTTGGCCCTGTTTGGACCGGAGGGAAATCAGGCGAAAATGAGCAGTTAAGCAACTGTTATATAAATTCCCTGGATCTTGCAGTAAAACATGGCATTGAAAGTATTGCTTTCCCCAATATCAGCACGGGCGTTTATCACTTTCCCAGGGCAGAAGCGGCAGAGATCGCTTTCAGAACAGTAAGAGATTTCCTCGAAAAAAACGAAACGATCACCAATGTATACTTTGTGTGTTTTGATGAGGAAAACTATGCCCTTTATAACGAAATCTATAACAGAGCTTTCGCTTATTCTGAATAGCGCTTCTTTCTGACAGGGTTGACGTCACGATGGGGCGGCTTATGGTCTAATCCACTCACTCCTCCGGAGACCACAAACTTCATTGCTTCACTGGCGCTCATATTAAGGGGCTTAACCTTATCTGTATTTACAATGGCAAGCTGGCCTGCAAAGGAATAAGAAAAAGGAAAATAAACAGCCACTTCGCCCGGCAAATTAATACTGGAGAGATCTTTCTGGGTTACAAAGCCAACCTGCTTATACCCGTGATTGTTGATTTCAACGATCACGGGCTCATGGAATTTCTTTTCATCCCCTACAAACGCCTCGGTAAGATCTTTAATTGACGAATATAAAAAGTTAAACAGCGGCAGCCTGTTCAGCCAGCGGTTCAGCCAGTTCTTGATCGGTTCTGTAATGAAATTCGTTACCACGATCCCGGCAAAAAGAATAATTACCAGCACAGTAAGAATACCCAGCCCCGGAATATAGATGGGTTTGCCTGTTTTGGGGTCCACCCAGAATGTATCACTCAGATTCAGGGTTTGATCCACAGAAGAAACAACCCAGTAAACAAGGAAAATGGCAGCTCCGAGAGGGACAACTATCAAAACTCCTTTAATAAAATAATTTAATAAAACCCTGAAAATTTTATTCATTTTGTGAGATGTAAAAGATGAGATGAGTAAAATACGTATGGGATACAGGATATGATACAGCCACACTGTAATGTCTGCCTGACCATAGCCTGTTTCTACTCATAGTAATAGATCCGTTTAACCCGTTGTGAAATGCCCGTAAGTATTTCATATGGAATAGTGCCCAGCTGCTTTGCCATGTCTTCCACGGTAATTTTATCGTTAAATACAATTACTTCGTCTCCTTCCCTGGCATCAACTCCGGTTATATCAAGCATGCTGATGTCCATAGAGATATTTCCGATAGTAGGAACGATCCTGCCGTTCACCAGCATTTTC
>JAATFW010000257.1 GCA_015654985.1 Sphingobacteriales bacterium
CCAAGCCTTTGTTAAGCTGAAAGCTGAAAGTCCAAAGCTGAAAGCTCCGGATTTTACGCCCAGTTTAACACGTATGTCTTTGCTTTCCGCCTCCACCTTTCTGCTTTCTGCTTTCACCTTTTACCTTTAACCTTCACCTTTAACTTTGTACTTTGTACCTTCAACTTTCAACCCCCTCTCTACCCTTCCAGTTCCATAATCTGCTCAGCCAGGCTTTCCCAGTCGGCCTGGAAGGTTTGCAACTCTGTCTTAGCCTTTTGGTATTTTTCGTTGACTTTATTCAGTTTAGATTGATCGTGATAAAGATCCTCCTGTCCGAGTTCAAGTTCCGATTCCCGTACCTCTTTTTCGAGAGCAGCTATTTTCTCTTCAATCTGCTGCAGGGTTTGATTAAGTTTCTTCAGTTGCTTATTCTTGTCGTCATGCTGAACCGTTTTAACCACAACAGGCTTTTCTTCTTTTTTAGGCTGTACTTTAGGGGATGTTTCAGGCCCTTTTGCTTCCACAACACGTTTAGACAGCCACTCCTCGTATTCAGCATAAGTTCCCGGGTATTCTTTGATCTTCTGATCTTCAATAAACCAGATCTTGTTAGCAACGTTATCCAGCAGGTACCGGTCGTGGGATACCACGATAAAAGTCCCTTCAAACTGGTTAAGCGCCTGGATCAGGATGTTAACCGATTGGATATCGAGGTGATTGGTAGGCTCATCCAGGATTAGGAAATTTGCATCGGCTGTAAGTGCTTTCGCTAAAGCTACGCGTGATTTTTCTCCTCCCGAAAGTACCTTGATCTTCTTAAATACATCATCTCCTGTAAAAAGGAAAGATCCCAAAATGGAGCGAAGCTCAGTCTCCGTATGTTTGGGAGCAAAGGATTGCAGTTCCTGTAATACCTCATTTTCAAGATGCAGCGATTCCAGTTGGTGCTGGGCGAAAAATGTTTCAGTTACATTATGGCCGGTAATACACTCTCCCTCGAAAGATTCAGTACCAGCGATAATACGCAACAGGGTAGATTTCCCACGCCCGTTAGCACCGATCAGTGCGATCTTATCACCTTTTTCGATCACAGCACTGCTGTGACTCAGGATTTTTACAGAAGGATACGATTTACTAACGTCTTCCAGGCGTATCACATGACGCCCGGACTGCTTACTGAACTTAAAGCTGAAGTTCACGCTGGGATTATCATCATCCACATCATCCACACGGTCCATTTTATCCAGCATTTTTATACGCGATTGCGCAAATTTAGCCTTACTTGCTTTTGCCCGGAAGCGTTCGATCAAACGTTCCTCCTGTTTAATTTTCTGCTGTTGATTTTTATACTCATTGCGCTGGATCTCTTCCCTCATTCCTTTTTCCTCGGTATAGAAGGTATAGTTCCCGGCATACGAGGTTAACTTACCTTTGCGCGATTCCACGATCCGGTTTACTACCCTGTCGAGGAACCAGCGGTCATGCGAAACGATTACAATAGCACCATCAAAAGCCTGAAGGTAGCTTTCGAGCCATTTAATAGAAGGAAGGTCAAGGTGGTTGGTAGGTTCATCCAGCAGAAGAATATCAGGAGCCTGCAGGAGAATTTTAGCAAGCATGACCCTCATGCGCCATCCTCCTGAAAACTCCGCCAGAGGACGGTTCTGATCTTCCTCGCTGAAACCAAGTCCTGCTAATATTTCATGTGCTTTGAATTCGATATTATAGCCGTCAAGCACTTCAAATTCATGCTGTTTATCGCTTAGTTTATGAAGCAGATCATCAGAATAGTCTGTCTCAAGCTTTTTTAGCAGATTTTCGATTTCTCCATGAAGCTGATTCTGTCGTGTAAAAGCTTCCATTGCCACATGAAGAATACTTTTGTCAGACTGATAAGATAACAAATCCTGGTTCAGATAGCCGATCCTGAGATCTTTAGACATGGAAATGTTTCCGCTGGTAGGCTTCATGTCCCCTACTATCAGTTTCAGCAGGGTTGTTTTACCGGTACCATTTGCCCCTATAAGTCCCGTTTTATCACCTGGTTTAATGTGCCAGTTTGCTTCGTCGTATAATGCCCTTGCACCGATCTCGAACGTTAAGTTGTTAATTGCAATCACTTTGCAAAATTACGATTTTAGAATCAATTAGGCTATAAGCTATCGGTTATAAGTGATCAGTAATTCAGTTTAACCCGTTAATCCGTGATTATAAAATATCCGGAGATCAAATGGCAGCCTGAACAAGAAGTTTACCCCTAGGCAGACAGTTATCCGCAGACCGAAAATATCGCTGATGGAATATAGTAAGTTTATGATTGTTATTCTTTTATAATTTCCTGAAGCTCGTAGTGAAAGGCTTTGTTATGGGGGGTAACCGGGCGTTGAAGTTTGTCGCTTAATACTTTAACAAAGCATCCTCCAAAATAAAAGATGAGCGAGGAATAAAAGACAAACAGCAGGATCAGCACAAGGGAGGCAGACGCTCCATAAATACTGCCTATATTGCTGTATGTTAATAATTGCCGCAATATAATTTTCCCGAGAGTGAACAGAATGCCCGTAAAAAAACCGCCCGTCCAGGCTATTTTCCATGCAGGCTGACCATCGGTAAGGTAACGGAAAAGCATAGTAAACCAGATGGTAACTACCAGTATAAAAAAGAGTTCATTTAAAGCGTTGTTAAACAGGTGCCCCGTTCCCGGCAGGATATAGGTAAGATAATCGCCGAGCAGTGCCTGGATGCCTTCCATTGTTATCCCCACGGTGAAAAGAAAGCCGGCGAGCAGGATAATGCAGAATGCCCTGAACCGTAATTTCAGGGTAAAGAGAATCCCCGGGTTGGCTATTACCCTTATTTTCCAGATCTGATTCAGGGAATTTTTGATAACATTAAACAGCGTAGTAGCTACAAAAAGGAGAAATACAAAACCCAGTGTGGTAATATACCATTGCGTGCCAAGTTTGCCGAAGTTTTCGAGTATTTCCCGGGTCTGCAAGGCGCTTTTTCTGCCTATCATACTACCGAGGCGCATAATTATCTCCTTTCTGATATCATCTTCATTGAAAAAAAATCCGAAGAGCTGGATCAGGATAATAAGTATGGGAGGGAGGGCAAAGGTAGTGAAGAAAGCAGTAGCGCCGGCAAGACGTAAGGGGTCATTCTTTTGTAGTTCAACAAAAGAATGACGCATTAAGCGGGGCAGCGAAAAAAGTATATCCCTGAATTTTTTTATTTCTTCTGCTGTTTCCACCCGATACTGATTGTTTTTATGTTTTATTTTTCTTTTAAAATGCCGGATAAAAGGAAACAGGTTTAATCGCTGCCAGGCTGCAGGAAGAAGCGGCCTGGCAGCAATTTTGACAATTACCAGATCCTGATACGATCTTCGGGCTTCTTATAAAGTTTGTCGCCCGGCTGTACATTAAAAGCTTTATACCAGGCATCCATGTTTACCGGAGCTCCGATAGTACGATATTCTCCCGGCGAATGAGGATCAGTAAGAATGAACTGGCTTGCCGTTTCAGGAAGAATGTTTCCGCGCCACACCTGTGCCCATGAAAGGAAGAACCGCTGATCGGGTGTAAAGCCGTCGATCATCTCATCAGATTGCCCCTGCTTAGTCATTTTAAATGCTTCGTATGCGGCGTTCAACCCGCCGAGATCGCCTATGTTCTCACCCATCGTTAATTTCCCATTCACATGGATCGTGTCGAGGATCGTATATGTATCGAACTGTTCGCCAAGTGCTTTTGTTTTTGCTTTAAACCTGGCAAGATCTTCATCTGTCCACCAGTTGCGCAGGCTTCCGTCTTTATCATACTGGCTTCCGGAGTCGTCAAAGCCATGCGACATTTCATGACCGATTACGGCCCCTATACCTCCGTAATTAACAGCATCATCGGCATTAGGATCAAAAAACGGAAACTGCAGGATGCCTGCAGGAAACACAATCTCATTCATTACCGGACTGTAATAAGCATTTACAGTAGGAGGGGTCATTCCCCAGCGGGTACGGTCTACCGGTTTGCCTAACTGGCCTACCATATCATTATAACTCCATTGGTCGACATTCCGGAGGTTCCGGAAAAATGAAGTACGGCTTATCTGTAGTCCGTCGTAATTTTTCCACTTATCAGGATAGCCGATCTTTGTGTTGAAAGCATGGAGTTTGGCAAGCGCTTTTTCTTTGGTAGCAGCACTCATCCAGTCGAGGTTCTTAATCCGGATCTCGTAAGCTTTCTTTAAGTTCTCAACAAGTGTCTGCATTCTTGCTTTTGCTTCAGGCTTGAAATAAGTTTTTACATATAACTGGCCGAGAAGCTCACCTATATTATTGTCGGTTAAAGACGACATCCGCTGCCATCTTGGAGTTTGCACTTTCTGCCCGGATAAAACCTGATTGTATGCAAAGCTTGCGTTTACAAAAGGAGAACTTAAATAGGGCGCTGCATTTTTAAGCACATTCCATTTAAGGTAAACTTTCAGGTCTTCTACAGGTGTATTTTTTAGAAGAATGCTGAGCTGGGAGAAAAATTCAGGAACTGCAACGAGAACGCTGTCCTGTCCGTTCACTTTCATTTTTGGTAAAAGCAGTGTCCAGTTAATAGCCGGGGTTTGCTTGTTAAACTCAGTGACTGCAAATTTGTTATAGGTTTTGTGCGGATCACGCATTTCTACCCTGCTTCTCTGTGCAGCGGCAAGGCCCTTCTCAAAATTAAAAATAGTTTCGGCGTTCTTTTGCGCACTGATTGCAGGAGTACCTGTCAGGGTAAACAGCGTTGTAATATAAGTTTTAAAAGCAGCCTGTACTTTCAGGCTTCTTGCGTCCGATTTTAAATAATAATCCCTGTCGGGCAAACTGGTGCCTCCCTGTGAGAATTGCGGGACATTTTTGTTGACATTTTTTCTGTCCTGACCAACATAAAAGCTGAAGAAAGGGGATGCAATGCCCGAAGCCCGCAGATAAACCGATTCGTCCAGAAGGCTTTTAAGTTCTTTTATTGCGCTTATTCTACTTAAATCGGGCTGAACAGGAGTAAAGCCAAGATTCTCAATAGTGGTACTGTCCATTCCCGCTGCGTAAAAGTCGCCAACCCTTTTTTCAACTGAATTCGTCGGCGCGGTTTTATCATTTGCAGCATCGGTCAGAAGCTGTTTTACTGCATTGATGTTAAAATCACGAAGTACATTAAAGCTTCCCCATCTTGTTTCTTTTGCAGGTACCGGATTGTTTTTAATCCAGTTCCCGCTTGCATAATGGTAAAAATCGTCCCCCGGCTTAACGGTTTGATCCATATTTTCGGAATCAAGAAACTTCATTTTCGGATTTTGTTGCGCTTCTGCATGAAAAGTCAATGCGAACATTCCAGGCAGAATAAGATTTAAATACTTTTTATTCATTGAAAAATAGTTTTATCCCATAATCGGGCTAAGAAGCATAAAAGTAAGTCTTTATAGTAAGAAAAAAAACATGTAAAGACTATTTTACTTATTAAACCATCTGAATATGCGATCCAGATGAAGATAATTATAAAGAATATTAGTAACCCGGTGATTAATATGAAGTTTCATTTTTATTAATTACTCAACTTCTATTAAAACTGCCGATTCTGGAAAATAGTATTAAGTAATTGATTTTAATTTCTTTACCCGTTTTTTATAAAGAGAGTTAAGGAACATGTATCCGGATACTCCCGCAAGCAGGGAGGCTGTCAAAATAGAGAATTTAGCTTCTGCCTGGTATTCAGGCTGCGCTTTGAAAGAAAGCAATGCGATAAATACCGACATGGTAAAGCCTATGCCTCCCAGCATTCCTGTTCCTATAATATGCTTCCAACCGGCCTGTGAAGGCATACTGCTTAATCCAAGTTTTACTGAGAGATAAGAGAACACAGTAATCCCTATGGGTTTTCCTAGTACCAGGCCGCAGATGATGCCTAATCCCATTGAACTGCTTAATCCTTCAACCATTCCCTTTTCAAAGTGGATGTTAGTGTTGGCAAGGGCAAACAAAGGCATAATAAAGTAATTCACGGGCACATTAAGAGTGTGCTCCAGACGTTCAAGCGGGGAGGTCTTTTTTACAGGATTGGTTGGAATGGTAAACGCAAGCAGAACTCCTGCGATGGTAGCATGAATGCCGGAATTATGGACAAAATACCATAAAAACAGGCCCGGGACAATGTAAAATATAAGTTTTTTAACTCCTGCAAGGTTTAATCCTGTCAGGAGCAGCATGGTGATTCCGGAATACAGCAACTGGTCCGAATGTAACTGACTTGTATAGAAGATGGCAATTACAAGGATAGCACCGAGGTCGTCAACAATAGCGAGAGCTGCAAGAAAGATCTTCAGCGAATAGGGGACCCTCTTTCCAAGCAAAGAAATAATTGCCAGGGCAAAAGCAATGTCTGTTGCCATAGGAATCCCCCAGCCGTGAGACCGGTCCGTCCCCTGGTTAATTAACATATAAATGGCTGCAGGTACAAGCATACCTCCGGCAGCAGCAAAAATGGGTAAGGCAGCACGCCTTGGAGAGGAAAGTTCCCCTTCAAGCATCTCACGTTTTATTTCAAGGCCTACGAGAAGGAAAAAAATGGTCATTAGGCCATCGTTTATCCAGAGTGATGAAGAATATTCCAGATGTATATTTCCGAAATTTGTACCTATAGGATATTGAAGGAAATTTTGAAACCCTTCTCTTAGTGTGCTATTTGCAATAATCAGAGAAATGATGACAGCTAAAATAAGAATCAGACCGCCTGTCTGTCCCGACTTTAAAAAATCTTTAAAAGGTTTAAGGTTAATAACTGTTTTCATGCAGCAAAACTAGCAATTTTGAAGAGATTTGATAGCCTGTTGATCTGCGCAGGGAATACTGTATTCTGGTTTATTTATCATTGTAATGGGCTATTTCGCTGATAATTAGTAGCTTGTGTGGCAACAGAGTCGGGTAAGCCGTTTGTTCTTTTTTGTTAAATACTTAATCTGCCTGTGAGCAGGCAGATTAAGTATTTAACTGCCCGGCAGTCCCTAAAGGATTTCCTGAAGGTGTCCTTTTCCCTGTCTTATTACATTAAAGTCTCCGTTGCTGCAGTCGATTACGGTAGAAGCGATATTTCCTCCATAGCCTCCATCGATCACAATATCAACCCTGTCTTTATATTTTTCGTAAATAAGCTCAGGGTCTGTAGAGTATTCCAGAATTTCATCTTCATCCCGGATAGAGGTAGAGACAATAGGGTTGCCGAGCTGTTTTACAATTTCACGGGCAATATTATTGTCGGGAACACGGATACCGGCAGTCTTTTTATTTGAACTTAAAAGCTTCGGAACTTTATTGGTTGCAGAAAAAATAAAGGTGAACGGGCCGGGTAAGGCTTTTTTAAGCATCCTGAACACAGAAGTATCGATCGGTTTTACATATTCAGAAATATGGCTCAGATCGTGGCAGATAAACGAAAAATTAGCTTTCTCGGGTTTAATGCCACGTATCTGGCATATTTTTTCTATCGCCTTCTGGTTGGTTATATCACAGCCCAGGCCATATACAGTATCAGTGGGATAAATGATCAGGCCCCCGTTCTTCAGCACATCCACCACTTCCTGGATTGCTTTTTCATTTGGGTTTTCAGGATAAATTCGTAACAGCATACTTATAAAATTAAAAGATTTACGATTTGATTGCTTATTCCTTCAGTTAAATTCTATCACTGTATGGTTTTCTTCAGGAAACCCCGTACAGGTTAAAACCCATCCCTGCTTTATGTCATTATCTGTCAGCACCTCATTAATACTCATGGTCACTTTGCCTTCCTTGCAACTGGCTGTGCAGTTTCCGCAAACACCGCCGCGGCAGCTATATGGAAGCGAAAGTCCTGCATCCAAAGCTGCACTCAGGATGTCTTTTCCTGATTTAACCCTTACTTCATATTGATGCTTGTGAATCCTGATAATAATATCCCTGTCGGGAAAAACGGGATGATTAACCATGCCCGACCTCATAACTTCAGGAATGTAATTTTCCTTTAGAATATGCTCCCTGTTAAAATGCATGAAAACCAGGGTGATCCGGAGCATTCTCATGTAGGTAAAAGGCCCGCAGATTAAAAATACTGCGTGATCTTTATTGTATTTCAATTCCCTCTTCACATAAGCTTCTGCAGATATATTACTTAAATGGCCTGATTCGTGAAACCTTGTTAAGGGCGCTGAAAAAAGGTTGGTTAATCTGAAAGAGGGGTTTCGTTCTGCAAGTGCCTCAATTTCATCCAGGAACAGGGCATCTGTTTCATCGTGATTACTGTAAACCAGATGTATGATACTTTGAGGCTCTTTTTGCAGCAGATACCTTATTTGAGGAAGAACAGGGATAATTCCGCTTCCTGCTGCAAAGCAAAAGATATCCCTTGGCTTATCCTGCTGTGCTTCCAGTGTAAACCTGCCGGAGGGGTAAAGGGATGTTACTATTTCCCCTTGTTTCCAATGTTGAAGGATAAACCTTGAAATAGCGCCGTTTTCCACTTTTTTTACGGTTATTTTAAGCGGTTCGCCGGGAACAGATAAAATAGAGTAGGAGCGGCGTAATTCCTGCTTTTCTGTCCTGATTATAAAAGTAAGGAATTGTCCCGGCCTGTAACTTAACTGTTGTCCGTTCAGCAGTTCCAGACCGTAGGTTTTAGCCAGGGGTGTTTCCTGCTTTACAGATATAACGCGAAAATTAAGTAGTTTATCTTTATGCAACGCCATCTTTTATTAAAACGGCAAAATAGCAAAGTTGTTCGGGAAATTAGTTAAGTAATAAGTACCCGGCGTAAAGAGTTATGAATTATAAGTTATGGGTTATGAATGCCTGGCGTAAAGAACGATTATGAGTGTCCGGCAAGAGGTAAGTAAAATAATAAGCACCGGCAAGAGTATTATTATAAATCATAATCCGTAGCTCATAACCCATAGCTCATAACCCATAACTCATAACCCATAACCCATAACTCACAATCGCCTGTACTTAAACTGCGGTTTAATATAAGTGTTCACAAATATTCCTGAAGATCCTCCGGATTCAATGACGCTTTTGTATTCTTCCCATACTTTGTTTGGGACCGGCGAATAGTGATATACCCGTCCGCCATGATATTCAACTTCCAGTATATGGTCTTTTTTCGAATAGTTTACCAGTATTGTTGTCCCCGAGGAAGGAGTATATACAGCGTTTTCTTTTTGCAGCCTGATCTTTTTCATTTTTGTACTAACAAAAAAAGCTCCGCATGGAGCTTAATATTTTAAAAATGGTGATTCTTTCGCCGGAGAATGGTGCGCTTAAAATTCCGCATTCTTTGGAGTTCTCGGAAAAGGAATAACATCCCTGATATTGGTCATTCCTGTTACAAACAATACCAGCCGTTCAAAACCCAGTCCGAAGCCTGAATGAGGTACGGTGCCGAAACGGCGGGTATCAAGGAACCACGACATTTCTTCAACAGGAATATGCATTTCCTTCATCCTTCTCTCAAGTTTTTCAAGGTTTTCTTCCCTTTGCGATCCTCCAACTATTTCTCCTATACCCGGGAACAGGATGTCCATGGCCCTCACAGTATTCTGTCCTTTTTCATCCGCATCATTCTGCTTCATATAAAAAGCTTTAATATCGGCAGGATAATCTGTCAGGATAACGGGCTTTTTAAAGTGCTTTTCTACCAGATAGCGTTCGTGCTCCGATTGAAGGTCGGCTCCCCAATCGTCTATAAGATATTTAAACTGCTTCTTCTGGTTGGGTTTAGAACTTTTAAGGATATTTATAGCTTCCGTGTAAGTAACGCGTTCAAAATCGTTTTCCAGGCAGAAGCTGAGCTTGCTGATCAGGTCAAGTTCAGACCGCTCGTTCTGAGGTTTCTGCTTTTCTTCTTCCTGTAACCTGCTTTGCAGAAACTCCAGCTCGTCACTGCAGTTATCAAGAGCATACCTGATAACATATTTTAACAGGCTTTCAGCCAGGTCCATATTATCATGCAGGTCGTAAAAAGCCATTTCCGGTTCTATCATCCAAAACTCTGCGAGATGACGGGTTGTATTAGAATTTTCTGCCCTGAAAGTGGGGCCGAAAGTATAAATTTCACCAAAGGCTAATGCTGCGAGCTCTCCTTCCAGTTGTCCCGACACCGTTAAGTTCGTAGACTTCCCAAAGAAATCTTCCTTATAATTTACAGAACCATCCCCGTTATGTGGAATATTGTCTAAATCGAGCGTGGTTACCCTGAACATCTCACCGGCCCCTTCAGCATCAGACCCTGTGATAATAGGCGAATGCATATACACAAATCCTTTATCGTTAAAGAATTTATGGATAGCAAATGAGAGTGCATTTCTTACTTTAAATACTGCATTGAAAGTGTTGGTGCGAAAACGAAGATGCGCAATCTCTCTCAGAAATTCAAGACTGTGCTTTTTGGGCTGTAAGGGATATTTTTCAGCATCACAGTCGCCGATAATTTCCAGTTCACTTACTTTAATCTCAACCCTCTGCCCTTTGCCCAGTGATTCAACCAACTGTCCGGTTACAGAAACCGATGCTCCTGTAGTAAGTCTTTTCAGCAGGCTTTCGTCGGTAGTATTAAAATCAACCACTGCCTGAATATTATTTATTGAAGATCCATCATTAATAGCTATAAACTGATTATTCCGGAAAGTCCTTACCCATCCTTTTACAATAACCTGCCGGCCAAATTCGGTAGCGTTTAATAAATCTTTAATTCTGGTGCGTTTCATATAAATGCAAATGTACATGAAGTTTTTTAAGCTGCACACAGACGAATAAAAATAGTGCCGGGGTTGGCCTTGCTTTGGGTCCCCGAATTATTTATAGGAGAAACTTGTGATCGAAAAGGCGTTCATGAAACCGTTGTGCCCCTTTTTACATAAAGAACCCCGGACTTTACGCACGGTAAACAGAGTATGTTCTTTAATGTGCGTCCCGAAATGTATAATAAAATCAAAATTGATATAGGACTATTTCATTAGGGTCTTGTCTTTAAGAACAAAGCTGATTGCCCTGATTTCATAAGGCATCAGTCAATTGAAAAGGGGAATTTATTTTATATGAGGAAACTCTGCATCGCGGTTTTCTTTCTTGCTTTGGCATCATGCAGGAAAGACCCGGCACATATTGCTGAACCAATAGCACAACAGCCTGGAAAAGACTCAGTTGAAGCACCGGGTAATAGCCCTTTCCTGGGCGATCTTGATATTGATGGAATTAATTATCTTCCTTCGGATAAGCCTATGGTCCTTATTTCTACCGCTTATGGACGGGATACAGGAAATGGTCACAGACAGGCATATCCACTATCCACTTCGGGGTGGACACATCCTTCCGTCATTCATCAGACCCTCCCATGGAATGGATTTACCTATTGGATGGCTATCACACCCTATCCCAATATAGACAGTCAATATGAGAATCCACATATTTTTTGTTCTAATAATGGGGTTAACTGGCAGGAGCCAGCCGGGATTATTAATCCGATCGAACCCTGCCCTCCGGGAGATGGTTATAACTCCGACGTTAATCTGATGATGGAAAACAATACGCTCTATTGTTATTTCAGGGTAAGCGGAGTGCTTTCCGGCAGGGCATTATACGTAGTTAAAAGTAACGATGGCGTTCACTGGTCTCAGAAGGAGCTTCTTTGCGACTGGCCCTTTACTGTGATCGATGTTATTGCCCCTTCAATGGTTAAAAGCGATGGGAATTATCACTGTTATGGAATTTGTCTGGGTGAAACTACCCCCGGAGAATATTATACCAACATTTCTATCCGGAAGATGGTTTCGTCTGACCCTGTTAAAGGTTTCCGCCCGGTGCGGGATGTGGATTACAATCTTATTAAGATAAAAGGAAGGCCCTGGGGAAGCAGTCAGGACCCCTGGCATCTGGAGGTACAGAAGCTTAACAATATCTGGCTGATGCTGGTAACTACAACAAATCATGGGGGGTTCGGCAGCGGCGGCCGTCTTTTCCTGGGTTATTCTAAGGACGGCGTTAATTTCAATTTTGGCACTAAGCCAATTATCAGTACCTCAGGGACCTATAAAAGTTCGTTCCATCCTTCCTATGATCCGCTGACAAAAAAGATCCATATCGAATTATGGAGAGCGATGATGAGCAATGGCTGGGCGGTATATCATGAGGAATTCGATATCAGAACCGGACCGCAGTTTATCGTTTAATGAGGCCTTACACCTCTTTTTTTCTTCCTGCACTTCGGTACTGCAGATAGCTTATATATACCTCTCAGCCCTTCGTATCAATCTTCAGCGTTTAAGAACGTCAAAAATTTCTTAAACGCTGAAAATTGTTCATACAAATCACCTATCTTTCCTCCATTAAAACTTTACAGAAATGGAAGAAAGTGATCTGGTTCCGGTTATTACTATAAAAAGTCTCAATAAGTATTATGGAACGAAACAGGTTCTTAAAGACATAAACCTTGATGTATATGCCGGCCAGGTTATCGGCTATATCGGACCTAATGGTGCCGGTAAGTCTACCACGGTGAAGATCCTTACCGGCCTTATTACTGAATATCAGGGAGTGATTACTATTAAAGGCAAGGCCCTTAATGAAAATATACAGGAAATAAAAGCGCTGATGGGCTTTGTCCCTGAAAATGCTGATATATATGATGTACTGACCCCTCTTGAATATCTTGATTTTGTAGGAAAGCTGTATTCGATGGAGGAGGGGCATATTAGAGAGCGGGCAATGAAATTGCTGACAGCATTTGGAATCGGATCAAATGCATCGCAGAGGATGGATACTTTCTCAAAAGGGATGAAGCAAAAAGTGCTGCTGATTAGTGGTATTATTCATAATCCTGAAATTATTATACTTGATGAGCCTTTATCCGGGCTCGATGCCAACGCAGTTATAATGGTGAAGGAACTGATTTCACTGCTATCACAGGAGGGTAAAACAATTTTCTACTGCTCACATATGATGGATGTAGTGGAAAAAGTATCCGACAGGATATTGCTGATCAACAACGGACAGATTGTGGCAAACGGAACTTTTGATGAGCTGAAACAGCATCATGGCGCTACCCTTGAAAAGATATTTGCACGGCTTACCGGTAAGGATGATAATAACCATGAGGCCGAAGACATCATGAACGCCCTTAAATACTATTCAGAATGAACAAACTTATCCTGAATAGTATTATGTTATTCGCCCCGGTTTTCCGTCGCTTTGGAGCAGACAGCCGGCAGTTGAAAATTATCCTTATTACCAAACTTACTATGGATGACCGGCGTCCCAGGGTGATTGGCCGGCAGAAACAAGGTAAAGAATCGAAATATTCAACAGGACTTACCATGCTTGTACTGGGCTTTATGGGACTGGCCCTCGCTTTTTTCCTCCCAATGTCAAAGCATCCCTATCTGAGCCACACCATCTACTTTTCGGCTTTTATGGTAATGCTTGCCCTGACACTGATCTCAGACTTTACACATGTTCTCATCGATGTAAGAGATAATTATATTATTCTCCCCCGTCCGGTGAACGATGTAACTTTCAGCCTGTCGAGAGTACTTCATATTTTAATCCATGTTTCAAAAATGGCCATAGCTCTAACAGCGGCCGGGTTAATATATATGGTGTTTTTTGAAGGGTTGCCGGCCGCCCTGGTGTTTCTACTCGAAGTAGTTATCTCAACAGTTTTAAGTATTCTAATTGTTAATATTATTTACCTCCTGGTATTGAAGATAACCAGCCCTTCCAGGTTTAAAGACTTCATTTCTTATTTCCAGATCTTTTTTTCCGTTATCATTTTCGCACTTTATTATACCCTTCCGCGACTTATGCGGAGTTCCTTACTGGAGAATATAGATATTCTCAGCATTAAGGGCACCGCTTTTCTTCCCTCAGTATGGATCGCATCTTTACATGAACTTTTGCGGGGGCCTGGCCTTCCCGACACAAGAAACTGGATCTTCGCAATTTTAGCGCTTA
>JAATFW010000173.1 GCA_015654985.1 Sphingobacteriales bacterium
CCGAACTTTTTCATCGGCATATCATTTACAGTAAATAAAAGATCGTCTTTATGGATGCCCATGCTGGTGCGTTCAAGAATCCGGTCGCGCTCGGCCGAGTTTTTCAGGAGCGTGGTAAAATCTTCTTTCAGCAAAGGTGAGTCATAGATGAGGTCGGCCTCCTCAGCATCTTCCGTGAGGTACCTGTAATGTTTATGAAATACGGGGAGAAAAACCTCCATAAAACTGCGGCGCTTTTCAAAGATCCGTTTACCCGAAGTTACAAGTTGTTCATCAAAAATCTCCAGAAGTTCCGGATCGTACCTTCCCGTCTCAGCAATCTTCTTCAGCAAAGCATTTCTGTTGATTAAGTTTTTGTTATAAATAATCAGCTCGTCCAAATAATGGGTATCAGTTTGCGAAATCACATTATCAATAAACCGCCGCCGCTCTTCGCTTCCTTCAATAATGATACTGGCATCGTACGGAGAAATCATTACCAATGGAAACAGGCCGATATGGTCCGCCAGACGCTGGTAGTCTTTCTTGTTTCTCCTGAATTGTTTTTTTTGATTACGTTTTAAAGAACAGGCAACTACCTCATCTGAGCCATCCTTGTCAAAAACACCCTGCACCATAAAGAAATCAGCGCCATTCATGATCTGCTGAGAATCTACCGGATTAAAATAACTTTTACACAACGACAGATAATGAATAGCATCCAGCAGATTGGTTTTGCCGGCTCCGTTATCCCCCGTAAAGGCATTTACAGAAGGAGAAAGGTTCAGTTCCGCTTCTCCATAATTCTTAAAATTTATCAGAGCTAATTTTTTAAGCCACATACAGTCTGTGCAAAGTTAATCCTTTCTTCCCTTTCCGTTAGCTTTTCCTTCAGCCTTTTCTGACGACACATCCCTTTTCCCTTTCATTTCTTCGCTTTAATATTTCACCCCCCTCTCCTGTTACCCAAATCCCTCCCTTCAGTTTCCTCAACCTGCAATATTCAATCTGCAACATTCAACCCGCAACCTTCAACTTTTTTTACCTTTCAACCCCTAACTTTCAACCCGCAACCTTCAACTTTCAACCCGCAACCCACCTAATATCCAAATTCCCCTTATTTCCCTTGACAATAATCCTTAAAAGCGTATTTTTGCAAACTTCACAATATAACGTAAATGGCGAATAATCAAAAAGATACTATCATTCACTCTAAAAAGCAGGGCAATACAGGTAAATTTATGCTGGAGAATAAAAAGAGCGTGGCTTTTATAGGCGGCGCTATAGTTGCCCTGGCACTGCTATATATCGGGTACCAACAATTCTATTTAGCTCCGCGTGCCGAAAAGGCAATCAATGAGATGTTTAAAGCAGAAGAGTATGTGGCGGTCGATTCACTGACCGACAGAGCAATCAAAGGCGACGGCTCTTATCCCGGCTTTGAGAAAATAGCTGAAGAGTATTCCAGCACCAAATCTGCAAATCTCGCTAATGCTTACCTTGGCGGCCTCTATCTTCAGAAAGGCCAGTTTCAAAAAGCAATCGATGCCCTGGGCAGCTACAGCAGTACAGGAAGCCCTGTGATAGATCCCCTGGTAATGGGAATGCTGGGCGATGCGTACACTGAATTAAAGGACTACGATCATGCTATAACTTATTATAAAAAGGCATCTTCCAGGTCAGACAATTCGTTTACAGCACCTCTCTTTCTGAAAAAACTAGGATTGGTTTACGAAGAACAGAAAGATTTCAAATCTGCTGCCAACGCTTACAATAAGATAAAAGAAAATTATCCCAATAGTTACGAAGCATCTGTAATCGACGAATATATAGCAAGAGCAGAAGCACGTTCTGATAAATAAGTTGTAGGTTGAAAGTTGTAGGTTGTAGGTTGTAAGTACACTGGCCTGCTAACAACTTTCAACTTTCAACTTTCAACTTTCAACTTTTATGGCCACTCAACTGAAAAGCCTCTCCGATTTTTCCCATACTACCATTCCTTCGGCCGCCCCTTTCCGTTTCGCTATTGTAACGGCGCAATGGAATGCCGGAATTACGGGAGCATTATACCAGGGAGCCTTAGACTTTTTAATAAAGCACGGGGCCTTACCGGAGAATATCCTTTCCCTGACCGTGCCGGGCAGCTTCGAATTAACATCAGGCGCCGACATGGTGCTTAACAATAAAAGGGCAGACGCTGTTATTTGCCTTGGCTGCGTGATTAAAGGAGAAACACCACATTTCGATTACATCTGCAGCGCCGTGGCTCACGGCATAACAAATGTCAGCCTTAAACATCATACCCCCGTAATCTTTGGAGTATTAACAACCAACGATCAGGAACAGGCTCATGACAGGGCAGGCGGTAAACACGGAAATAAAGGCGAAGAAGCCGCAGCTACTGCCATTCTGATGGCCGATCTGCAAAATAATCTTCATTAAAACTAAAAAGCTCCTATGGGGTTGTATTAGAAATTTTTATACTTTTACCCGTTGAAACTATAAATGTACTTTAGTCGTACAAGCAAAGTAGCGTTAAGTTACACGTGATAAGTATAAATCGCCTGAAATTCTTAGTTTTGTAAAATGTAATGGTCATTTTATCTTTTACATAGCAGGCGTTGTTATATAAAAACAAACAGGCAGCACTCTCGGGTGCCATTAATAGCAATTAGTAACGAATAATAATTATTCCGGTTAAATGAAAAAGTTTGCAATAGGATTGCTCCTACTCATTTCAGTAGCAACAGTATTTCAGTCATGTTCAAATAAAACATGCCCTGCATATAACTCCTATCCCAAATCACGCAGAGGTTAATGCCTGTTAAATCTGCTGCACATTTAGATTTTAATTCCCCGTTTGGAATAATATTCGCTGCATTCTTATTCTAAAACTCACTGATATGAAATGGATACCGCTTGAAACTACAGAACAACTGCAGGATATCAAAAACGCACCCGGCTACAGCATTTTATTTAAGCACAGCACCCGTTGTTCAATCAGCATGATGGCCAAAAAGAAATTCGAATTAGACTGGGATGCATTACCCGAAGAAACTCCTGTGTACTTTTTAGATCTTCTGAACTACCGTGAAATTTCAAAAGCTATTGCCGGATTATTTAATATCCCGCACGAATCGCCCCAGTTACTTCTTATAAAAGACGGTGAATGCGTCTATCACACATCACATGGCGAAATCTCTGCAGAAGAAGCCGCTGAACAAATGAGCTGATTTCCTTCTTTTAACCCAATCATAAGAACAGTGTCAAATTCGTCATCCCGGCGAATGGTTTCACGCAACTAAATACCTACCTTTGTATCCATGATTGAATTGCCGGTAATTCCAGCCAGTCAAACTCAGAGGAGGCCAAACTGGCTACGGGTAAAACTACCTGTAGGAAAAGAATATGCAAATGTAAGAGGGCTTGTTGACACCCATAAACTTCATACTATCTGCGAAAGCGGCAATTGCCCCAATATGGGTGAGTGCTGGGGAGCCGGTACTGCTACTTTTATGATCCTGGGCAATATCTGTACGCGGTCGTGTTCATTTTGTGCGGTTGCTACGGGCAGACCTCATGCAGTCGATCTGGATGAACCTAACCGCGTGGCCAATTCAATTAAGCTGATGAATGTTAAACATGCAGTGATTACCTCTGTAGACCGCGACGATCTGAAAGACGGAGGCTCCATTATCTGGGCCGAAACTATCCGCGCCATCAGGCTCGAAAGTTCTCAAACCACCATGGAAACCCTTATTCCTGATTTCAAAGGGATCTGGGAAAACCTGTACCGTGTTTGTGAAGAAAAGCCTGAGGTGATGTCGCATAATATTGAAACAGTAAAGAGGCTTACCCGCCAGGTGCGGATTCAGGCAAAATACGAAAGAAGCCTTGAAGCGCTAAAACGTATTTCAGAATTTGGCTTACGGACAAAATCCGGAATTATGCTTGGCCTTGGAGAAACAGAACCTGATGTAGTTGAAACAATGCAGGATCTTGCCGACGCAGGAGTACATATTCTTACACTCGGACAATACCTGCAGCCCACTAAAAACCATCATCCGGTTCTCGACTGGATTCATCCCGATCAGTTTGCAAAATACAAAGAGATTGGCCTCGATATGGGCTTCAGATATGTTGAAAGCGGACCGCTGGTACGTTCTTCCTACCATGCAGAAAAGCACTTGTTCGACCAGGTACGGTAATAATGACCTCAAAGATTAAGAGATATATTTCAATATAGTTTCGGGTAGTGCCTCTATTAACCGGGACGGGGTAACTACATATCCCCCCACTCCCTCTCCGGCATCGCCATGAAGATAAACCGCCAGTATTGCGGCATCTGCGGGAGTATAGCCCTGGGCAAGGAAAGAAGCAATCATCCCAGTAAGGGTATCTCCCATACCGCCGGTTGCCATTGCCGGGGTACCGGTAGGATTAAAGAGGCACTTGCCGTCGGGAGTGAAAATTATGGTATAGCGGTTCTTTAACACAATAGTGCAGCCCAGTGCAGCGGCCCTGTCTACTCCTGTTTCCAGGCGGCCCCACCAGCTCTTATGCGCTCCGAACAGGCGGTCGAACTCTTTAACGTGAGGGGTAAATACAGAGAATTCGGGAACAAGCTGCATCATTTCATAATTGGCAGAAATGAGGTTAATAGCGTCAGCATCGATCACCATGGGTTTCCTGAAGTTTTTCAATGCTGCTTTCAGTACCTGCAGACTGTCATCTCCGGTCCCCAGTCCCGGGCCAATTGCCACAGACTGATATTTATCCCATTTAAGATCAGATGGCAGCGTCTTTTCTTCCCTGATCACGGCCATTACCTCAGGCATAGAAACGTTCAGTGCGGTAAGTCCCTGGGCGGGTATACACACAGAAGTTAAACCCGCACCGCTATGCAAACAAGCTCCCGCACTGAGCAGTGCAGCGCCCATAGTTTCGCAGGCTCCCGCTATAATCAGGGCATGGCCAAAGGTTCCTTTATGACTAAATGGAAGACGCTCCCTTAAGCGGGAGCGAATATCATCCGCAGTCAGCATATAATAGGCTCCTGCGGTATTCTGGATAAAATCTTCATCCAGTCCAATATCTGCCACCTTAAAATCTTTCAGGAAGAGAGCCCATTCAGGCAGCAGGAAGTTAACCTTTGGCCGCTGAAAAGTAATGGTCAGATCAGCATGAACAGCAGTATCACCGGTATCAACAGGCCCGTCTGATTTAAATCCCGTAGGGATATCTACAGAAACAACTATTTTATTTAAATTATTCAGCCAGCTTACCAGATCCCGCCATTCACCTTCCAAAGGTTTATTAAGACCGGAGCCCAGCAATGCGTCGAGAATGATCTCAGCATCCTCCTCTCCTGTTTCATTCGCTTTGTAAAATTCCTTCACAGAGATATTCTCCCCCCGCAGGCGCCGGAAGTTCTCATCAAAATCAACCGTAGATTTGTCTGAGAAACGGGCTATATTTACCTGGATATTTTCATATCCCCCATTGCTTAACAAACGGGCTATAGCAAGGCCATCCCCGCCATTATTACCGGTACCGCAATACACTGCTATTTTCAGATCTTTATCCGGGAACTTGGTGGAAAACATTCCGGCAAACGCCCTTGATGCTTCTTCCATTAGTTCTACAGAAGCAATTGGTTTAGAAGCAATGGTATAGGCATCTGCTTCCTTCATTTGTGGCGATGTTAATAGCTTTTGCATAATTCGAATATATAGATCCTTCTGATATTATAGCATTATCATCTAGGAAAACAGTTATATGCTCTGTAAAGATCCTATGGCATCCCGCTGAATAAACAAAGGTCAAAGATAAAATATTTAACAAAAAATGTTAAATATTTTATCTTTGCATGCAACATGCTTAATGAATTATATAACAGATCTTTGTATAATTTTCAACAGGGATTATTGGCACCATTCAAGGCGAATCGATCACTGCCTGAACCTACTGGTAGAACAACCGGTACTTTAAAGCAAAAGCTCCGACACTGCCATATACAGATTCAATGGCCCTGGTAGAATCGTACCCTTTTTTTAAAGCCAGTATAATTCTTTTCGTAATGTCAGGATTGGTTTTGGTAATCAGAAAAATGATACTGTAAGATACATTATACATATAATCCAATGTAGATTTATTCTGCCATGCGCCGTCATCAAGCCTGAAAAAATCCTCAAGATGGATATTTCCTTCATTTAACTCCCTTTTTACTGCCGCGGTCCTGCCCGGCTGCGTGGTAACAGATACCTGCCCGTTTTCTACAGAGAGAGATTCAAAAAAGACAGCAATGCCCTCATTCAGCCATCGTGGAGGATTGCTCATATTATGACGCATGAAGCTGTGACTCATTTCGTGCACCAGGGTAACCATAAAACCAGGATGTTTATAAACGAAAACCGTTCTCAGGCCCGGAGAATAGAAACCTGTCCTGGAAAGCATTGGATAACCTGTTTCCTGGCACGCTTTCTTATAATCGCTAAACTTCTTGTATATATTAATGGTAATAAGCAGACTGTCGTTCTTCCGGGTATTGAACAAGCCATTATAGATCATAGCCTCATACTGCGCCAGCATTTCAATATCGTTACGGTCTTTTTCTTCCATGCGGAACCCTGCTTCATTGAGCACAACTTTTTGCCCAAGCAGATTCTGCAAAGACAAAAGGGAAAAAAGACTAAACAGGCAACATGCTTTCATCATATGGCAACAGCTTTCATCCCCGGTATATTAAGAAAGTAACACCCACCCCTATCTTTCCATCTCAACTTTTAAAAACTGACCCGTAAAGCTGTTTTTTACCTTTATCAAATCCTCCGGAGTTCCGGCAAACAGGATATATCCGCCTTCGGCACCCCCTTCGGGACCAAGATCGATCACCCAGTCGGATACTTTTACCACGTCGAGATTATGTTCTATTACCAGAACCGTATTGCCATGTTCCACCAGCTTATTAAGTACGCCAAGCAGTACGTTAATGTCTTCAAAATGGAGGCCCGTAGTAGGTTCATCCAGTATGTAGAACGTTTTACCGGTATCTTTTTTAGAAAGCTCGGTAGCCAGCTTTACACGCTGGGCTTCACCTCCGGATAAAGTAGTCGATGATTGCCCCAGTTTTATGTAGCCGAGACCCACATCAAAAAGCGTTTTGATCTTACGGTAAATTGAGGGGATGGCCTCAAAGAACGCGACAGCTTCTTCAATGCTCATATCAAGCACATCACTGATAGACTTTCCCCTGTAGCGCACCTCAAGGGTCTCCCTGTTATACCGTTTACCCTGGCATTCTTCACAAGGCACCTGTACATCGGGAAGGAAATTCATTTCAATTACCTTCATCCCGGCACCCTGGCATGTTTCACATCTCCCTCCCTTCACATTAAATGAAAAGCGGCCGGGCTTATAGCCCCTGATCTTTGCCTCCGGTAACTGAACAAAGAGATTTCTGATATCAGAAAACACGCCTGTATAGGTTGAAGGGTTAGAACGGGGCGTCCGCCCTATCGGAGTCTGATCTATCTCAATAACCTTGTCGATATGCTCAAGCCCTTCAATTTTTTTATAAGGCAAAGGATGTTTTTTTGCCCTGAAGAAATGATGGTTCAGAATAGGATACAACGTTTCGGCAATCAGGCTCGACTTACCGCTTCCTGAAACGCCGGTAATGCAGATAAACTTTCCGAGAGGAAACTCTGCCGTTACATTTTTAAGGTTATTACCCGTTGCATTCTTTAAAACAAGAGTTTCGCCGTTACCCTTTCTGCGCTGTACCGGAACCGCTATTTCTTTTTCGCCGTTGAGATAAGCGGTAGTCAGGGTATGGGCCTTTTTTATCTGCGCTGAAGTTCCTTCAGCTACTACTTCCCCGCCATGTACTCCGGCTGCCGGTCCCATGTCAATAACATGATCGGCTTCAAGGATCATATCTTTATCGTGTTCAACAACCAGGATAGAGTTGCCTATATCCCGCAGGTGCTTAAGAGCGGAAATTAGCCTTGCATTATCACGCTGATGAAGCCCAATACTGGGTTCATCCAGTATATACAGCACATTGACAAGTTGCGAACCGATCTGGGTAGCCAGCCTGATCCGCTGTGCTTCGCCTCCCGATAAAGTTCTTGCTGTCCGGTCGAGGGTTAAATAATTCAACCCCACATCGAGCAGGAAGCCTATACGCGCCCTGATCTCTTTCAAGATCTCTTTGGCAATAACGTTTTGTCTTTCGCTTAACCGTTCTTCGATACCTGCAAACCATCCCGAGAGATGTTTGATGTCCATAGACGCCAGTTCAAAGATATTCTTTCCGTCTATCTTAAAATGAAGCGATTCTTTTTTAAGCCGTGCACCATGACAAACAGGACAGCTTTTAAGTACCCTGAAATTTTCAAGGTCATCTGCAACGGCATCACTCTTCCTTTCATTCTGTTCCTCCATCATCTTAATGATGCCATCGAAAGTGATCTGGTAGTTCTGAACATTCCATTTGTTGTACTCTACCGGAACTGTAATAATCTCCTCAGAGCCATTCAGAATAATATTCACCAATTCGGCGGGAATTTTCTCAATAGGTGTGGAAAGAGAAAAATTATACTTTTTTGACAATGCCTTAAGCACCTGGAACATCCACGTCTCCCTGTATTCTCCCAGGGGCGCCAGCCCTCCCTGTATAATACTCAGTTTTGGGTTGGGTATTACCGATGCTGCATCTACTTCAAAAATATAACCAAGCCCGTCGCAGCGTTCGCATGCCCCATAAGGCGAATTGAATGAAAACGTGTTCGGCTGCGGCTCGTCATAAGAAATCCCGGAAACAGGGTCCATCAGGTACTTGCTGAAAAAGAACTCATTATTATCCTGGTCAGAAATCTTAATAATTCCCTTTGCCGTTTTCAGAGCGGTCTGAATGGAGCTGTACAACCGTTTTGTGTCTTCTTCGGAGACAACAAGCCTGTCGACAACCATTTCAATATCATGGATCTTATATCTGTCGAGCTGCATTTTAGGAGCAAGATCAACAATTTCGCTGTCGACCCTTACCTTGAGATAGCCCTGTTTACGGATCTGTTCAAACAGTTCGCGGTAATGACCCTTACGCCCTTTAACTACCGGGGCCAGGATGTTGATAGCTTTACCACCAAACTGCTGAAGAATGTTGCGGTGCATCTGGTCCTCAGACATACGTTCCATCTTCTGCCCGGTAACATAAGAGTAAGCCTCGCCGGTACGGGCATACAGCAATCGCATAAAATCGTATATTTCGGTAATTGTACCTACTGTAGACCGCGGGTTTTTTGATGTAGTTTTCTGTTCAATTGCTATAACGGGACTTAATCCGGAGATCTTATCGACATCGGGGCGCTCCATCCCTCCAAGGAACTGGCGGGAATAGGCACTGAACGTTTCCATATAGCGGCGCTGGCCTTCGGCATAAATAGTATCGAATGCCAGGGAAGATTTTCCGCTGCCGCTGAGACCGGTAATAACAACAAGCTTATTGCGGGGGAAAGAAACATCAATATTCTTAAGATTATGGACCCTGGCTCCGTATACTTCTACTTCGCTTTGCTCTCCAAGGTCGGGTGTGGTTTTATCCATTAATTTATACCTGTCAAAATAATTCCATAAAGATCGGGTAATAGTATTAAGAATCAAGGATCGGAGATCAAGATTTTCTTAAAAATGACTTAAAGCAGAGCCTGCCGAAGCAGCAGGCCCTGAGAAATCACTACATCGTTTCGGGCTGAAGAAGCGAAAGGGCTTTTAAAGCATCCCTCTCAACCGCCGGACTCATAAAATGGCGCGGTTTACTTTCATCTGCATCACGTGCCAGGAGGTTCTTACTTCTTGAAGCAAAACCATATTTAAGAGGATGTTCAATAATCTCTTTCATTGAGATCAGTTTGTACACATACGAAGCCGTTTCCCTGTTCAGCTTCATCATGAAATAATCATTATGCCCCTGTATGGCAATCTGCCGGCTTAAACTGTTCTCCCCAACGTTATAAGCAGCAGCTACCAAAGTCCAGCTTTTAAATTCTTTATACAATGAATTTAAATATAAGCAGGCAGCGTTGGTAGATTTACGCAAATCCTGCCGTTCGTCAACAGAAGGGCCAACCCTAAGGCCGTAATCCCTTGCGGTTTGTGGCATAAACTGCCAGTATCCAGATGCACCCTTGTTGGAGGTGCCTTCAAGCAGTCCGCTTTCTACCAGAGGGATGTATTTAAAATCCTCTGGTATTCCATGTTGTTTCAGTATTGGTTCAATAACAGGGAACCAACGTGCGGCCTGCTGATGTAAGCGGCCTGTCTGAATATGCCTGAAGCTGGTGGCCTTCAAATATTTGTCCATCTTCCACGCTACTTTCTTATTGTGTACCGGTATTCGCTCTGTTGCAAATTTAAGAGAGCGTTTTAAATCAGAAGACGGACCTTTCTGTTCTCGGGGAGAAGGGAAATCCACTTTTTGTGGAAACGAATTAATTGGTGTTGCTGTATTTCTGCCTATAAATATTTCTGTAAATATTATCAGCAGAAGAATTACAGAACACGCGATCAAATGTTTCGTAATCATGCGTTCCTTTCTTAAGTTAAACAAAAAAAGATTCCAAAGATAAACATTATATTGTTAATATACAAGCACTTACGTTTTAACAGCTCATAATCAGCCTTTTAACTGACCATATTTCCATCAATTAAACTGTTCTTCCGACTACTCCACCACTCCCGGCACCTGTATCCCCCTTGCTGTTTCAGCACTTATTAGATTATTATATAACAGCAAAATAATTTGAAACAGTTTATACCTTTCAACGTTTATTTTACTAACTTTGCACCCCCCATTTTAGGGATTGATCAGCATAATCATGCCATATAAAAACAACAGGAACAGTCGTGAAGACAAGTCCTTAAAACACAATCATTTTGAAGGCAATTCAAAAAACGAACGGCCAAAGAGAAGCAACAGCGATAAGAAGAAAATGTTTGACTCTTCTTCTTCCGACGACAGAAAATCGGAAGGAAGACGTTCATCTGAGGATAGAAAGCCTGAGGGCAGACGTCCGGCGGATGGCAGAAGACCAGAGGGAAGAGGATCATCTGATCGCCCATCAGGCTCCAGGTCCTTTAATCCTGATTTCAAAGACAAGAGCCGTGATTCAAGGCCTTTCAGAGAGCGCAGCTCAGAAAGATCTCCCAATGAAAGAGACAGCAGAAAGGAAACGACAGGACGGCGTGAACAGAATGAAGGCAGTTTCAACAGAAGGCCCTTTAACGCAGACAAAAGAGATAGACCTGAAGGAAGCAGGGACAGAACCGAAGGTAAAAGAGAAAGATCCGAAGGATACAGAGAAAGACCTGAAGGAAGCAGAGGAAGATCTGAAGGTACCAGAGATACCGGGAGCCGTTCTTTCGGCAAACCTTCTTTTAATAGTGATAAAAAATTTACACGTAAACCTCCGGGGGACCGTCCTTTTGAAAGAAAGCCTTTTAAACCAGGCACAAGAAGAAAGGATGATGACGAGACCAGAAACTGGACATCCGAGGAACGCCTGGAACAACCGAACTTACGGCTTAGAAAAGGAAATACTTCGACCGAACCGAAAAACAATGAACTGATCCGCCTGAACCGTTATATCGCCAATGCGGGAATCTGTTCAAGAAGAAAAGCCGATGAACTGATTGAAGCAGGTGTGATATCCGTTAACGGGGAAGCAGTGTCAGAACTTGGGTTTAAGATCAACCCAATGAAGGATGTGATCAAATATAATGGAGAAACCCTCCGGCGGGAAAAAATGGTTTATGTACTTTTAAATAAGCCTAAAGATTATATCACCACTACCGATGATCCGCAGGAACGTAAAACAGTAATGAACCTGGTTGAAAAAGCTTCAAAAGAACGGATCTACCCGGTCGGTCGGCTTGACCGCAATACTACAGGATTGTTGCTTATGACTAACGACGGCGATCTGGCTGAAAAGCTTTCGCATCCCCGTAACAACATTACTAAAATTTACCAGGTTGAATTAAATAAAAGCCTCTCTCAGGGCGACCTTAATAAAATCGCATTCGGGATAGAGCTTGAAGATGGCCTTATAAAACCTGATGCTGTAAGTTATGTACAGGGAGGTACTAAACGGGAAATCGGCATACAGATCCACACTGGGAAAAATCGTATTGTCCGCCGTATTTTTGAACACCTGGGCTACGAAGTAGAAAAACTCGACAGGGTTGTTTATGCAAATTTAACTAAAAAGGACCTGCCCAGAGGAAGATGGCGCTATCTTGAAGAAAAAGAAGTGATCCAGCTTAAACATTTTATAAAATAATTTCGCAGATTTCATCTGTAAAATTGTTTTTCAAAGGAAAATGAGAGACCGATAAAGCGTAGCACTCATGAACACCTTTTAAAAACAGATAATACCGTGAATACACTTGTTTTATATGCAGCTTTATGTAAACTTGCATATAAAACAAGTGTATCTTTGTTTGGGATATAGCCGGATCTGAATAATCCGGCTATTGAAATTATGAAAATTATTTGCTTGATATGAGGTATCTTAAAACCACAATTCTGTTATTTTTAACATTTGTTACCCTGGCCGGTGCCCGGGCGCAGAAGCACATGCTCCTGATAGGCACCTACACAGACAAAGGCACCAGTGAAGGGATATACGTTTACGAATTTGATACCCAAACAGGGAAAGCAGTCTACAGGAACAAAGCTACAGGAATTGAAAACCCCTCGTATCTGGCAATAAGCCATGATGAAAAATACGTTTATTCGGGAAATGAAGCCGGGGAAGGAACCATAAGTTCATTTAAATTCGATAAGCAAAGCGGGGCACTGACGCTGATAAACAGCCAGCGCTCAGAGGGAACATCACCCTGCTATGTTGCCATTAATAAAGCCGGTTCTTTTCTGTTTACCGCCAACTACGGAGGCGGAAACTTCTCAGTTTTTCCTGTTTTAACTGACGGCTCAATTGGAGAAGCAGTACAGATTATACAGCACAGGGGTACCGGTCCCGATAAAAAACGGCAGGAAGGGCCTCATGTTCACTCAACTGTACTTTCACCGGATGAGCGCTACCTGATGGTCAGCAATCTGGGAACGGATAAAATATACATATACAGGTTCAATCCCGCTAATCAGGCAAAGCCGCTTACAGAGGCCAGCCCTGCTTTTGCTGAAGTTGGCCCGGGTAACGGACCGCGGCATCTCGACTTTCATCCAAACGGAAAATTCGCGTATTCAATCCAGGAGATGACCGGAAATATTACCGTCTTCGGATACAAAGAGGGCCGGTTTAATACTCTTCAGGATATCTCAATGCTTGCCGAAGGGTTTAAAGGCAATACCGGGGCCGCTGATATTCATGTTTCTCCCGACGGGAACTTTCTTTATGCTTCCAACAGAGGCGACGCCAACGACATCGCCATTTTCTCTGTTAATCAAAACACCGGAAAACTGACATTAAAAGGCAGGACCTCTACCCTTGGTAAAGGACCCAGGAATTTCGTAATCGATCCATCCGGAAACTATCTTCTGGTTGGCAATCAGAACAGCGACTATATCGTCATTTTTAAACGGGATAAAACAACCGGACTTCTAACCGATACAGGAGAAAGAATTAAAACAGGTTCGCCCGTTTGTTTGAAATTTGCCGGTAAACCACTTTATATTTAGTGAAATACTCTCAGATCCCGGGATCTAGCTGTTAAGTTTTACGTTATATTCTGAAAACTTCGGGCTGCTTTCCAATACTTCTCTGTAAAATGATTCATATTGCGGCAGAATTAAGCTCAGGTCGAACTCTTTAGCCCTCGTTAACGACTGTTCCTTAAAAAGCTCCAGGCGTTCATTGTCTTCAAGGATGAAAATGGCATTTTTAGCCATATCTTCCACATCGCCCACATCACTTAAAAAGCCGGTAACTCCCTGTACGTTCAGCTCCGGAAGGCCTCCTGCATTAGAAGAAATAACGGGTACTTTACAGGCCATGGCTTCCAGGGCGGCAAGACCGAAGCTTTCAGACTCTGAAGGCATCAGGAAAAGATCGGCCACCGAGAGGATTTCCTCAACGGCATCCTGCTTCCCCAGAAAGCGTACATTCTCGCAAACACCAAATTCACGGCACAGCAGCTCACATTTCACACGCTCAGGCCCGTCGCCTACCATCAGAAGCTTTGACGGGATACGCTCCTGCACTTTCTTAAAGATCCTGATCACATCCGCAGTACGCTTCACCTTCCTGAAATTTGATGTATGTACCAGTATGCGTTCATTATTAGGAGCAATTGCCTTTTTAAAATGATCTTTACGCTTGTGACTAAACCTGCTCAGATCGATAAAATTAGGAATCACCCGGATATCTCTTTCAATTTCGAAGTGACTGTATGTGGCTTCCCTAAGATGCTCAGATACGGCGGTTACACCGTCAGACTGGTTGATGGAAAAGGTAACCACCGGCTTAAAGGTAACGTCCTTCCCTACCAGGGTAATATCTGTACCATGCAGCGTAGTAACTACCGGGATATGGATACCAAACGTTGCCAGGATCTGCTTGGCCATAAAGGCCGCAGAAGCATGAGGGATAGCATAATGCACATGCAGTAGTTCCAGTCCTTCAAAACGTACCACATCTACCAGCTTGCTTGCCAGCACCAGCTCATAGGGAGGGTAATCAAATAAGGGATATTGGGATACAGCAACTTCGTGATAATAAAGGTTCTCAGAAAAGAAATCGAGCCTCGCCGGCTGGCTGTAGGTGATAAAATGTACCTGATGCCCGTTATCAGCAAGCGCTTTACCAAGCTCCGTTGCAACGACACCGCTCCCGCCAAAGGTGGGATAACATACTATTCCGATCTTCATCACGCAAATTAAAGAGAAAAAGATGAAGAGATTGTTTCCCCTTCGTAAATTCTTGGTTGCAAATCAAACTAAGGTCTCTCATCCGCCCTTGAAGAATCTTTTTATAAATGAAATCCCGGGATGAAAGCGCCAAAGCCACAACGCTTTACTTTTGCGCCTTCAAAATAGCCTGATAGACAGCATCCTGAATGCGGGGCCTTATCCTTAAACTGCTCAGTTTATTAGCTGGCTGATCGTTTAAGCGGTTTGAAAGAAAAATATAAATTAAGTTATATTTCGGGTCAACCCAAACACAGGTTCCTGTAAAACCGGTATGTCCGTAAGTTTCGGGAGAGGCCAGTTCAGAAGGGTATCTGTTTTCGCGGTCCGGGTCCCAGCGGTCGAAACCAAGTCCCCTTCTGCTGACTTTCGACTGTTTAGCTGTAAACATATTAATGGTCGCAGCCTGAAAATAATGCTTTCCTCCATAACTTCCGCCATTCAGCATCATCTGAAAAAGGATAGCAAGGTCATTGGCCGAAGCAAATACCCCGGCATGCCCGGCGACACCTCCGGCCAGTGCAGCCCCCTGATCGTGAACATAGCCCTCCAGCAGGGTTTTCCTGAAATAAGTATCATTCTCGGTTGGCACTATTCTGCTTTTGTCAAAACGTGTCCGGGGATTATATCCTGCAGTTTGCATCCCGAGAGGCTTGTAAAACTCGTTAAGGGCATACTGGTCAAGCTTTTCAGAAGATTGCCTCTCAATAACCTCTTTCATAAAATACATGCTCAGATCGCTGTATTCATATTTTCCCCTGGCTTTGAGGCCTGTATTAAGCATTCGGGGCAGCATCACATCTTCATAATACCCCGTTCTTATAAAATAATGATCAGCAACCTTAACAGGATAGGCCTCTGAAGAGTCCCTGCTGTATTCACCAGGCTTAATGCTGTTTTGGAATGGAATATACGGAACCAGTCCTGCCTCATGAAGCATCAGCTCACGAACAGTAAGGTCATTCTTATTGGTATTCCTGGCAAGAGGGATATAAGCCCCTAAGGTGGTATCCAGATTTAATTTCTTCTCTTCATAAAGCCGCATGGCTGCCATCGTGGTTGCCGTAATCTTGCTGACTGACGCCAGATCGAAAATATCGGTAATTTTGGTTGGTACAGCATCCTGGTAAGTATGACTGCCGTATGCTTTATCAAAAATAACCATTCCATCTTTCACAGCCATTACTACTCCCCCGGGGGTGGCATGTTTGCTTATCGCTTCCTCCATTATATTATCGATGGGCCGCTGCAGGTCGGAGCTGCTTATTCCAGCTTCTTCCGGAACAGTGTATTTAAGCCGCACAGGCGATGTGCTAAAGCCATCACCCCGCTTAAACATTAAAGAAACATCCGTTGCCAGCCTTGCGGAAGCAGCAGTCCCTCCGAAGATAAGCTGGGCGGTAAAACTGGAAGCAGCAGGAGAATTCTGCACCGACCAAATAATGGGGCATGATAAGCTGTCGAGCAATCTAAGGCCGCCTGCAGCCCCGTATATCACCGCTATTACCTGCTTACTCTTTGCAATATCGGTAATAAAAGCAACATTATCAGGATTGCTTAACGCAGCTTCCGTTACTTGTATAATTACCGTATTAAAGAACTTAAGATCAGAATTCAACTGGTTAAGGGACGATTCCTTATATGCAGCTACAGTAAAACGGGATATTTCTGTATATTTATTTAAAAGGCTGTCGAATTCATCTGCATACGCTGATCCGATATTGACACTTGCAATTTTATTATCCTCCAGATTCAGTAAAGGCACAATCCCCTTATCATTATTAAGCAGTACAGTAGAGCTTTCGGCATTTTTCATTTGCTGCAGCCATTCATTCCCTGTATCACGGCAGGAAAAACCAAAGGAAGCAAGAGTAAAAAGCATGATCAGTATAAATGGCAGCGCGCGCGACAGGTAAGTTCGGTTCATTTCTATTTTCTTGTACACATAGATTATGTTAAAGATAACGCTGTTTAGATAAACTAATTGCCGTAAAAAGCAAAAAGCCCGGTATTATCCGGGCCTGGTTAGTTTGAGTGTTGTTTCCCATCTCTTTCTACAGTACCATTACAGACCAGACTTTTTAAAAAGCCGGAGGCTTAAACTTGTACTATATCAGTGGATTTGACCTTCTTATTTGTTGATTAATAGTTTGTAACCATGAAAGTCCAAATAAAAAATGACTTATGCAAAAATAATTTCAAATAAATAACGTTAGAGCACTTTTTCAGAAGCTATTCTCGATTAGCAAATCAAAACCGGTTGCAAATAAAGACATCATTTACAGTATCTTATCCGTTACAAACAGACAATATTCTGACAATCTTTTATTTTTAATAAAAATCATACTGCATGTGCCTGTTTCTTACCCCACCGTGTTAATTATCGAATTTTTGAAAATAAACCACCTCCTCCCCTTTAAACCCTTCAACCCACAACCTTCAACCCGCAACCTGCACAACTCACAACCCACAACCTTCAACCCACAACTCACAACCTTCAACCCGCAACCTTCAACCCACAACTCACAACCCGCAACCCACAACCCACAACTCACAACCTTCACCCCCCTATAGCGAATTATTTTGATTATTTTTGCAAATAGATATGTCTGATATTATCCAGCTTTTACCGGATTCGGTTGCCAATCAGATTGCAGCAGGCGAAGTAGTACAACGACCAGCATCTGCAGTAAAGGAACTTATAGAAAATTCTATAGATGCCGGGGCGGAGAAAATACAATTGATTATAAAAGATGCGGGAAAATCTCTTATCCAAATAATTGATGATGGTTGCGGCATGAGCATTACGGATGCACGTATGTGTTTTGAGCGCCATGCAACCTCCAAAATACGTAAAGCAGAAGATTTGTTCGCAATCAGAACGATGGGCTTTCGTGGTGAAGCAATGGCCTCTATTGCAGCCATTGCACAGGTAGAGCTCAAAACCCGGCGCCATGAAGATGAACTGGGCACACATGTCTGCATCGAAGGTTCTGAAGTAATAAAACAGGAACCCGTGTTATGCCCTGCGGGAACAAGCATCAGCATTAAAAACCTGTTTTACAACACTCCGGCACGAAGAAACTTCCTGAAAGCAAATCCCGTAGAGTTGAGGCACATTATTGATGAATTTCAGCGGGTGGCCCTTGCTCATCCCGGTGTTCACTTTACCTTCCATCACGAGGGCAACGAGATCTTCCACCTTCCAAAAGCCAGCCTGAAACAGAGGATTGTGCATTTGTTTGGCAGTTCCTATAATCAGAAACTGGTACCTATGGAAGAAGACACGAGCATCATCAGGCTGAAAGGGTATATCGGCAAACCTGAGTTCGCCAAAAAAACGCGTGGAGAGCAATTTTTCTTCGTGAACCAGCGGTACATAAAAGACCCCTATCTTAACCATGCCGTATTAACAGCTTACGAAGAGCTGCTGCCCGACGACAGTTACCCTTTGTATGTTCTGTATATCGATATCGATCCTTCAAAAATCGACATTAACGTTCACCCTACGAAAACCGAGATCAAATACCAGGATGAGAAAGCTATTTATGCCATCATTCGGTCTTCTGTAAAACGGTCACTGGGGCAATACAATATTACACCGACTCTTGACTTTAACCAGGAAACAGGTTTCAGTAATATGATCACACCCAAGGCACAGGGAGACATTGTACCTCCGCAGATCAGCTTTAATCCTGATTTTAATCCCTTTGAAGGAGAAAAGAAGTCAGACAGATCATCATCTTATGCCCAGTCATTTGGAGAACAAAGAGATGTAACCAAAAACTGGGGGTCTTTATATGAGATTGTTGATACAGTAAGACAGGAACAGCACCAAACGGAGCTTGCCATTAGCGGAGGAGAAGAAGATATCCTCAATAAAAAGGGAGAACGTCATTTTTTTCAGCTTCATAAACGGTTTATCATCTCACCGATAAAAACTGGCTTCATGCTCATAGATCAGCAGGCCGCGCATGAACGGATCCTTTACGAAAGGTTTTTAATGCAGCTCGAAAAACACCAGGGAGCAAGTCAGCAAAGCCTGTTTCCTCAAACCGTTAACCTCAATACTTCCGATTTTGAACTGGTAAAGGAATTGCTGCCCGACATCCGCGCACTGGGCTTCCAGGTAAGGGAGTTCGGCAAAAACACGCTCATTGTAGAGGGTATTCCGGCAGATATCAGTTCAAATGTAAGTGAAGTGGAAATGTTCGAACACCTGATTGAAGGTTTTAAAAACAACTTCGCCCTTTTAAAATTAGATAAAAGGGATAATTTAGCACGTACTTTGGCACGTAATGCCGCATTAAGGGCCGGCGTTCAATTATCACAGGACGAAATGAACAACCTGATCGATCAGTTATTTGCCTGCGGGGCGCCGAATGTATCCCTTCAGGGAAAACCAGTGATCATTAAATACTCCATGGAGGAGCTTTTACAAAAATTTGAAAAATAAGACCGCTACGCGGCAACCTATAAACACATACATGAATAACTACAGACCATCACCACTTTCAAATATCTCTCCGGTTGTAAAGAACCTTCTTATAATTAACGGGATCTTTTACCTGGCAACCATGTTGTTCAACGGGAACGGCACCTACCCCCTGGTTCAATATCTTGGGGTATATTATTTCGATTCCCCGTTTTTCAGGCCATGGCAGGTAATATCCTATATGTTTATGCACAGCCCGCAGAGCTTTGCTCATATCCTGTTTAATATGTTTGCTTTATACAGCTTTGGTTCGGTACTTGAATACCTGCTTGGATCAAAGCGCTTCCTTAATTTTTACCTGATAACCGGACTGGGCGCGCTGGCGCTGCAGATGGCCGTTCAGGCGTTTGAAATCCACTCCGTCACCGGCAGCATAACAATTGATCTTAATACGTACAATGCCCCCGATGCGGAGACACTAAATAAAATTCGCGAAATATACTTTGGCCCTATGCTCGGTGCATCCGGAGCAATATTTGGGCTGCTTATCGCATTTGTGATGTTGTTCCCAAATGCGGAACTGCTTATTTTTTTAATTCCAGTTCCGGTTAAAGCCAAATACTTAATTCCTGTTTATATCGTAATAGAATTATTCCTGGGTGTGGCACAGTTTTCGGGCGACTCCGTTGCCCACTTTGCACATCTGGGAGGTGCTTTGTTTGGTTTTATATTAATAAAAGTCTGGAAGATTCGTCGTCCGGGAGGATTTATATGAAAAGATCAGTAACTAACGAATTATGGTATAAAATGGTTCAGTCAGGAAGCCGGCTGAACCTCTTCATCGGCATCAATGCAATTATATTTGTTGTACTGGGACTATTGGCAGTGCTGGAGTTCCTGTTTACAAAAGAAACTCCGCTTGCCACGTGGCTGACGATAAACAGTTCAGTTCCGCCCTATCTTCCGGCATTGCTTTACAAGTTCTGGACACCATTTACCTATATGTTCGCACATCGCGAACTGTTTCATTTCTTCTTTAATATGCTCTGGCTGTACTGGCTCGGCCGTATCTTTGAAGATTTTCTCAATCCCCGGCAGTTTACCTTTACCTACCTTGCAGGTGGGTTGTCAGGTGCGCTCCTGTTTGTCCTTTTCTATAATACTTTCCCCGCCTTCAAAGATTCCGTTGAATTCGCACCCCCTCTTATCGGGGCCTCTGCGAGCATAATGGCCATAGTTGTTGCCACGGCAACTTTGTTACCCAATTATTCGATCCGCCTTCTGTTTTTTGGAGACGTAAAACTGAAATACCTTGCACTGGTCTATATTGTACTGGATATCATAGGCATTGCAGGACTGAATGCCGGTGGCAGTATCGCTCATCTCGGAGGAGCGCTCCTCGGTTTTATTTTCATCAAACAACTGCAAAGTGGTAACGACTGGAGCAAAATTTTCACGCGCCGGAAAAAGCTGAAGGTAATAAGGAATAATACTCCGGGGAAAAGTCAGAACACTGTTTCCGATCAGGAAATAATCGACAATATCCTCGATAAAATATCCAGATCGGGTTATAACAGTCTTACGAAAAAAGAAAAAGAACAATTATTTAAAGCCAGCAATAAAGAATGATCCGTAAACGCAGAAAAAAAGGATTAGGGTTCTTTAACAAAACTACTCTGGCGTTCAATTCATTCTTCGCCCTGTTGCTTTTGCTGAGCTACCTTGCCTCTTTTATCAATCCGTCTGCGTTTTGGCCCGCCGCATTCATTGGGCTTGCCTATCCCTTTCTGCTGCTTATAAACAGCCTCTTTCTGGTTTTCTGGCTCATCAGGAAGCCCCGGTTTTCCCTTGTTTCTGCGATCACTATTCTGATAGGATACAAGTTCCTTACCAGCACAATAGGCTTCAGGGAATCCGCCGCCATAGAGGTGCCAAAATCATCGGAAGATATTATCAGGATCATGACCTGGAACGTGCATGGTTTCAAGCCCTTTAATCCAGGCAACGAAAAGGCCGTAAAAAGCCAGATACTCGATGTCATCCGCCGGGAACAACCCGATGTTCTTTGCCTCCAGGAATATTATTCCAAACGAAAGGGAGAGAACGACATGAAGAAGGCAATTATGGAAATTCTCCGTTCAAAACATTACTACATCCACGAAGACTTTAGCAATCCCTGGGAGTTGCAGGGGATGGCCTTCTTTTCGAAACTTCCGGTTTCAGATACCGGATCGATCTCTTTCCCCAGCACTGACAGGGGAAACGAAGCAGTCTACTCCGATTTTACGTTCAATAAAAAAAAGTTCAGGATATACAGCATTCACCTCCAGTCTATCAGGTTCCAGCCCGAAGATTATGAATATATAAAACATGTAAGAGAAATAAATACGAATGTAAAATCGCCCAAACGTATTGGAGGCCGCCTTAAACGCGCATTCATCAGGAGAAGCGAACAGGTTAAACTGCTCAGGAATTATACAGATACCTGTTCTTATCCCTATATCATCTTAGGCGATTTCAATGATACCCCTACCTCCTTCGCCGTCAATACAATGTCAAAAGGAATGCAAAACTGCTTCAGAAAAAAAGGCAGCGGCTTCGGAATAACATACAACGGAGAGTTCCCTAACTTCCAGATCGACTATATCTTTGCATCAAAAGACTTCGGAGTTAAGAATTACCTCACTGTTAAAAAGAAATTATCTGACCATTATCCGGTTATAAGCGACCTGGTGCTTAAGTAAGGAATTTTCAGGCAGACATTGAAAAATGTCTACCTTCATTCAAAATTCAAACGTTTGGAAGTTTTTGGAAATAATTAACCAGCAATATTACATCTCAGGAAGAAATCAAGTTCCTTAAGCCGACGCGAAATAAATGTCATAAACACAGTTGGAAGCTACACATATGAAGTTTGAAAAAAAGTTTGATATAGAGGATGAATTCCTTGACTTATTTGAAACGAAAGATCAGAAGTCTGTGATTGAACATGAAACGAAAGTTTTGATGTCCAAATTCCTGAATGAGATTGAATCCAGGACTGAAGAAAAAAAGATTAACAGAAAAAAATTAGCATCTCTTATCGGCACGTCTGTAAGTTATATCACTCAATTATTCAGAGGAGATAAAGTGATTAATTTGGAAACATTGGCAAAGTTTCAGGAAGCTTTAGATTTCACGTTTGAAATCAGATCGGGAAGCAATGACTATCATCGGGATATTGATGAGTTCTATTTATTGCAGTCATATAAGAAACACTGTACTGCTCATACTGACCTGTGGTCCTATAAAAATCTGGAGCATTCAACATCTGAAATTGATTATTCAAACGTTCCTGCTGAGCCAGGCTTTGAAAAAACCGCTGTATAATGATTGCAAAACGATCAGCCTTTGAATTAAAAGAATTCTTTCTATTGGATTTGGGATTGAAGTTTTCGCATCTTCAGGATGGCACGGAAATACCTGATCTATTAGATTCTTATAATATAGATATTGACTATGCGATACGGGGATCAGAAGGGTACAAGTATCAATTGTTCGTCAAGGTGTTTGTGAATTTCGACGAGCGTCTGCCTGGTTTCTCAATAAATGCAGAGGGGGTTGGTTTTTTTGAGTTTGACCCTGGTTTGAATATACCGCAATCTGAAAAGTCGGCATTTCTTAATTTTTCGGGTGTTAGCATCTGTCTGAATACATTGAGAGGCATTATTTCGAACGTCACATCCAACAGTGCGCTCGGCCGGTATCTACTTCCATCGATAGACGTAAATAGCCTGATTGAACAAAAAGCGAACCTTTTAAAGGGAATAAAGGATAACGAATCACGGGCAAAGCGTATTAAATTGGAGACTATTGAGCCGGCAAAAATTAGCCGCAAAAAAAAGGGCAATAACTAACACCTGAGTAAGTACAACCGTTATTAAGCTCTTCACAAACTTTCTCTCCATATACCTGTCGATGTCAAATTTACAGCCACATGTTTCGGATAGTCTTGGGCTTTGTTTTGTGTTGCAAACTCATCCACACGTAACTACCTGATTCGCTTCCTGTTCGTCAGGCCAGAGAATTGTACTAGCCCCCGAACTTCGGCTGCAATTTTACTTCTTTGGTGTGATGACTGGACATAATGAACTTATTTTAATAAGTTTTCTGATACATCATTGTGTTGCAATAATACAAACTTGTTTTATTAAACAAATACACATGTATCACTATTTATCCGTTATGTTTCAACAATTGCCTTTTATCCGTATTTTTAAACTACAGAAGTAGCATTCAGATACATGGCAGGCACTAACATAGCCGAACGGATCAAGGAATTACGCTCTTGCCATTGTTTTTGAAAAAAGTTTTTACTACTTATTTATCACAAAACTAAAAGATATATCACAAATACACAAGACCTATCGTTCTTTGATATGCTATTTTTATCACTTATTTTTGTACATACCTGTTTATTTATAACAGTTTAACTACTTTTCAGTATGACTTTAGGGCAGCAGATTACCGCTTTACGCAAGAAAAAGAAGCTTTCTCAGGGTGAACTGGGCAGGACGGTGGAAACCTCCGGCGATATTATCGGCCGGTATGAACGGGACGAGGTAAAGCCTTCTATTGAAGTAGTCATCAGAATGGCCGATGCACTGGAAGTGTCCCTTGATTACCAGGTGGGCAAGACCGACCTGGAACTGGACAGTTCTACCCTCAACCGTATTCAGGAAGTGGCCAAGCTCCCTGATCAGGAAAAGCAGCAGGTGTTTTTGGTCCTGGATGCCCTGATCAGAGACTTTAAAGCAAGAAAAGCATACGCGCAGTAAAACTAATAACAACATATGAAATACGTATTAACATTACTATCATTGATTATTTTTAGCTGTAGCAATACTACCTCTGAAGCAAAGTCTGATGCTAAAACAGAACCAGAAGTTCAAAAAATAGTTGATAATTTTTTCTCCAAGTACAAAGACAGCTCTCCTTCTGATGCAATTGATTACATCTTTGGCACAAATAAATCGTTTATGCCTGAACAGATTGCAGAACTAAAGAACAAACTTACAACTACAACTTTGGCTGTTGGTGCCTTTAATGGAACTGAACAAATTACGATAAAAAGAACTTCACCCAGTCTGGTCTTTTATAGCTATCTTGTTAAACACGACAAACAGCCCCTTAGGTTTACTTTCATTTTCTACAAACCAAAAGAACAATGGATTCTATATAAATTCAAGTTTGATGATCAGGTTGACACTGAACTTGAAGAATCAGGAAGAATTTATTTCATCAAGTGATAAAATGAATACAAAAGTAAAAGCATGCCAATGATTAAAAAAATTTTATCAGCATGCTTTTGCTTGTTATTGACTATAATAAATAATTCTGAATATTCTTTTTTATAAAGCAATCTGACTTTTTCTCCTTTTTCAAAAGACGCCGGATAACTTCCATCAGAATACTTAGCTGTTACCCATGTCCCCATCTGGCTGAGTAAACCTAACGATCGGATAGTAATACCTTTCTTTTCTTAGATTATAATTATAACATAGGCGAACGGATCAAGGAATTACGTACCTTAAAGAAGTTTACGCAGTCTGAACTGGCCGAAAGGGTCGGGCTGACTTACATTCAGATCGGGCGCTATGAAACCCAGAAGTCGGCACCTTCTTCGGACGTATTGCAGAAGCTGGCCCAGGCACTGGACACCACTACTGATTTTCTGATGATGGGCAGCCAGGACGAAGCGGTTGCCGCACAGCTTACCGATAAGGAGCTGTTAAAGCAGTTCCGGCAGGTGGAAATGCTCAGCCCGGAGGACAAGCACCTGGTGAAGACCTTTATTGATGCTTTTATCACCAAAAGGCATATTCAGGAACTGGCTAAATAAACAAAAACGCCTGGCTCTCATCTAAGAACCAGGCGGTAATTCTTTTATAAAAAAGGACTCTTTCGCCTTACTTCAATAGTAAACAATATTATAATGAGTTATTAACACTATTTTTTGTACAGTAGGAAAGAATATCGCAACAGCTTCATCAGACGGACTGAACCATATATCCTCCCAATACTTAATTACGTCCTTTAATTTCATTTTATCTATATCACCCGGGTAATTCCAAATGATGATAGCTATTTCTTCTTCAAGTACGCTTAAGTCCCGAAATACCTTTTCTATATCTACTGATAATTCCAGGCTATCATATGACTTACTATTTACTAATGCTTCTTTTAAGTCAGTAAAAAAGCTGACAGTTCTAATCCTTATCTTAAGATTAATAAACCGCTCGATATCACTTTTATCTTTCTCCAATAACGGATATATTGGAATAACAGATTTATTTGCTTCTAAAAACAGTTCCTTCTTGAATTCTTCCATTTCAATCGTATCTAAGGGTTAACTATAGGCTCTGCACCAAAAACACCCCCGGTTCCTTTCTTTCCTTTAGTCCAGTCCCAATAGTTAATATGCGGAACCGATTCAGGATGCCCTGCAGCTCTTTCATGTGCAGGATCTAATCTATATCCCTTTTTGCTATTCCCTGCAGTCGGGCTTCCAAATTTACCTTTCTCACCCTTTGGTAATGGCTTATCTATTTCTAATTTCTCATGCACTTTACTCAATGCAGCTTTAACATCAGAAATTGTAATCTTACCCTCTACTTTTGTAGCATCTCTTGCTACTTCTGCTACTGCCGCCTTACTACCTGCTGTCTTTGCTAAAAGCCCCGCTGTTGGCCCTTCTCCAGGAATAACACTTGCCACATCCAAAGCTGCAAGAGCAGCAGCTACATGCTTATTCCCTTCAACTGGAACAAGTTTCCCTTCTCGCCCATTTTCACCATACGTCCATTCTATCTTTTGAACCTTTACATTATCAGAAAATAAGGAACCGATGTAAGTTGCTGCTGTTACCAATCCCGAAGATGCCCGGTCTCTCATATCCCATAAGATATTTTCGACAGTCGACATACCATTCCCATGAGGACCGTCATCATCATCGGGCCATCTTCCATCAGGGTCAGTAAATCTTATTGGATTATTGAAACCGTAAATATAAGGAGATACGCTTGGATCATTTTCCGCACTTGGGTCTATAGTAGTCCAACGGCCTGTTTGAGCGTCATAGAACCTTGCCCCGAAATCATACTGCCCTAACTCCTCCTGCAACTCTTTCCCGTTATAAAGATACTTGTTATTCAGGGAAACCGGTGCAATAGATTTACGCAGTCCGAACGGATAATAATCATCCGATTGTAACCGCTCTATCTGCCCGCTTGTGGGGTTCTGATAAAAGCTGTACCGCACATTCCCAAGATGGTCCGTCAGGTTATATTCATAACTGTAGCTGCTGCCGCTCCTGCGTGCCAGCCCTTCCTCTGTCTGGATGATATCGATCGAACCGTTCTGGTACTGGATGCCTCCGATGTAATCTGTCGTCCCGCCAGATCCCTGCTTTTTCAGCTTCTCTCCTGAGGCAGTATAGGTGTAAGCAATATTCTGATTCCCGCTGATGCTCTGGGGGAGGTTCAGGGTATTATAAGCAATGGTGATCCCTCTTGGCCCGTCTGCGGTCATGTTGCCATTGGCATCATAACCATAGGTACCATTGGTAAACCCGGATATGCTCATCAGACGGTTACCGGTATATGCCGTATACGTATTCGTCCCATACCCATCCCGGCTCAGACTGCTGATATTGCCCATATTATCATAGCTGATGCTTTCGCCCAGTCCAGGAGCGGAGCCTTCCTTCAGCCGGTTCAATGCATCATAGCTATAGGTAAAGGTATTGTTCAGCGTTCCGGCTCCCCATAACTGGTTGGAGATATTCCCGTTATACTGGGGATCGGTATTCTGGGCATCCTCGTAGTTCAGTTGCCCGGAGAACTGGCCCGAGGTACTGTTCTTCAGCCAGCCCCTGGGGTTGTAGGCATAAGAAGTAACCTGCATGCCGTTGTGCAGCTTCTTCTCCTTAAGCTGGCCGACTTCATTATAAGTGTTTTCTGCCAGAAGGACTTCCGTTCCGCTATTGATCTTTTCCCAGGTTTTCCTCTTTCTCCCCATATGATCGTACTCATAACGGGTGGCTACCGTCACGCTGCTGCCCGGACTGCTGTGATAACGCGTGCTGGTCAGCAGCTCATTAGTGAAGCTGTAGGTATTGATCACGCTGTCCGCTCCTCCCAGGTGGTTCTGGCTCCGCGTCTGGATCACCCGCCCGTAGTCATCATAAAAGTTCATGCTCAACAGCATAGCCGTGCTGCCCAGGACGTTTGTCCTGCTTCCCGTCAGAAGGCTTTTTATCATGGGGCTTCTGTTTACCGGAAGTTCTCCAAAGGTGCCGCTGCCGGGAAAGGTATAGTCATCGTAATAGCTGACCGTCAGTACCTGGCCATAGCTTGTGGGAAAGCTTTCGTTGCTGTAGCCTTCATTGGACCCGCTGCCGGTATAGGTCTCCCACTGTTTGCTTTGAGCGTTCACTGCCGCCTGTATCGCTATACGGTCTGATCCGTCCGGGTATTCCCCTGTCATTACCACCCTGCCAAGGCCGTCGTATTTGGTAAAGATCCAGATATGGGCCTGGGCCTGCCGGGGGTCCTGGCTGAGTACTACCTGATCGATCTTGTTGTATACCAGGTTGTCCCAGCCGTCTTTCCCCGGGATCCGCTTTTCGATCAGCCTTCTCCTGCCGTCATAGCGGTACTGATAACAGTACCGGTCCAGTTTGCCCTGATCGATGTTCCCTGCATCCGGTTCTGCTCCCGGGGGAAGCACGAAGCTCAGGTCGCCAAAATCGTCATACACGTA
>JAATFW010000123.1 GCA_015654985.1 Sphingobacteriales bacterium
AAAAAAATCCTAAAATCATGAATTTCAGAATAGAACATGACACTATGGGCGACGTACAGGTTCCTTCAGATAAATACTGGGGAGCTCAGACTGAACGCTCAAGAAACAACTTTAAAATCGGGCCTGAAGCATCGATGCCCAAAGAGATCATCGACGCTTTTGCATACCTTAAAAAAGCGGCTGCTTATACCAACACAGATTGCGGTGTATTAACGGCTGAAAAACGCGACCTTATAGCAAAGGTTTGCGATGAGATCCTCGAAGGAAAGCTTTACGGCGAATTTCCCCTGGTGATCTGGCAGACAGGTTCAGGTACGCAATCCAACATGAACGTAAACGAGGTAGTAGCCAACCGCGCTCATGTACTGCAGGGCAATAAGCTGGGCGAAGGAAAAACCTTCATCCATCCTAATGACGATGTAAACAAATCACAGTCGTCTAACGACACCTATCCTACCGCAATGCACATTGCTGCCTATAAAATGGTAATGGAAGTAACAATTCCGGGGGTCGAAAAACTGAGAGATACATTAAAAGCAAAATCTGAAGCCTTTAAAGACGTGGTAAAAATAGGCCGCACCCACCTGATGGATGCTACCCCCCTTACCCTTGGGCAGGAGTTTTCAGGGTATGTATCCCAGTTAGATCATGCTTTAAAAGCAATTAAAAATACACTGGACCATCTTGCAGAACTTGCCCTTGGAGGCACCGCCGTAGGTACAGGAATTAATACCCCTAAAGGATACGATGTAAGAGTTGCACAGTATATCGCCGGGTTCACAGGACTTCCCTTCAGAACCGCCGAAAACAAATATGAAGCCCTGGCATCTCATGATGCGATGGTAGAATCACATGGCGCTTTAAAACAACTGGCAGTATCACTGATGAAGATTGCCAATGATATCAGGATGATGGCTTCCGGCCCCCGTTCCGGTATTGGCGAACTTATTATCCCTGAGAACGAGCCCGGATCATCTATCATGCCCGGTAAAGTTAATCCTACTCAAAATGAAGCGATGACTATGGTTGCAGCCCAGGTAATGGGAAACGACGTAACGGTATCAATCGGTGGTTCTAACGGCCATTACGAGCTGAATGTATTTAAACCCGTAATTGCCGTTAATTTCCTGCAGTCGGCCAGACTTCTGGGTGATGTGTGCGTTTCTTTTAATGATCATTGCGCAATAGGCATTGAACCCAACTATGATGGCATTAAAAAACATGTAGACAATTCCCTTATGCTGGTAACTGCCCTTAACCCGCATATAGGTTATGAGAATGCTGCTAAAATTGCTAAAAAAGCACATAAAGAGAAGAAATCTCTCCGTGAAGCTGCTTTAGAATCAGGGCTATTAACAAATGAACAGTTCGATCAATGGGTTCGCCCTGAAGATATGATCGGAGGACTGAAATAAAATTCTCTGCAAACCTCTCCCTTTCCCGGGGAGTGGTTTGAAATGAATCTATGAGACACTCTATAATTGCCCTGAGCGTTGCTCTTTCTGTTTCTTTGTTTGCTGCGGTTTCCTGCAGGTTCAACCCTGATATCCAGGGGCCAGGCTCTGCTGCCTTCCAGGGAATCTGGGAAGAAGAACCCGGAAGTGGCCACGACAGCTTACTCCAATACACCAGGCACCAGTTTAAATTCACCTGCGATTCCTTTTATGCTACCCTTTCTACCACATCAAAGGTGAATTATTACGAAGATAGCTGTTACCACCAGGGAACCTGGAAAGAATATGCAAAAGGGAATTATGTAGTAAACAACGATACTCTTTACATTATCGGAACTTTTACCAAATCAGATTTCAGGCAAAAGCTTTCGGGATGTTATCGTATCGGCCAGTATCTGCCGGTCTTTTTAATAAAAAAAACTTCCGCAGAAAAAATTGAATTAATGAACCTGCAACAGCTTCTTCCGGTAACATTAAAACTTAAAGAAAAATTAACTTGTAATCCCCAACCTTTGTAAATATGAAAACACTATTCAGAAATATATTCGTAGCAGGATTATTTTTATACCTGCCGGCCCAGTCAATGGCATGGGGACTTCTCGGCCATCGTGTAGTAGCCGAAGTTGCCGATCATCATCTTAAAAAGAAAACCCGGCAGGAAATACAGAAGATCCTTGGAGGAGAAACTATTGCCATGGCCAGCAACTGGATGGACTTTATTAAATCAGACCCTTCCTTCAACTACCTGTACAACTGGCATTTTGTAAACCTGCCGGCAGGATTAAGCAGCGAACAGGTAAAAAACTTCCTCGAAACGGATACCGGCGCCAACGCTTATAATAAAATCCGTTTTGTAAGCTCGGAACTCAAAAAGAAAAACCTTCAGCCTGAGGTAAAACAAATGTACCTCCGGATCCTGGTGCACCTTGTTGGCGACATTCATGAGCCCATGCATACAGGCCACAAAGAAGATAAAGGGGGAAACGACATAAAGGTTAAATGGTTTAATAAACCAATAAACCTGCACAGCCTCTGGGATTCTGATTTCATAGACTCACAGGGACTCAGCTATACCGAATATGCAAACGCCGTCGATCATCCTTCCGCCCTGCAGTTACAGACGTGGTCAAAAGACGGTCTCAGCCAATGGATATTTGAGTCGTATAAAATCAGTGAAGAACTGTATAAAGAAGCTGAAACAAATTCAACCTTCAGCTATAAGTACAATTTTGATCACATTAATGAACTAAATGAACAATTGCTTAAAGGGGGAATAAGACTTGCTGCTCTGCTGAATGATATTTTTGCCGGCTGAGAGGAGACCGCAGTTGTACACACATAAGTCAGTCAGAAACATAAGCAGAACGTACATTCCACAACTCACAACTTTCAACTCGCAACTCACAACTCACTTTATGAAAATACTGATGGTTTGCCTGGGCAATATTTGCCGGTCGCCTCTGGCACATGGGATTATGGAAAACCTCGTTAAAGAGAAAGGTCTCGACTGGGAAGTCGATTCAGCAGGGACCGGCAACTGGCATATTGGCGAGCCGCCCGACCGCCGCTCTGTAACCATAGCAAAAAAATATGGAATTGACATCTCCGGGCAATGCTGCCGGCTATTTGACCAAAATGACTTCAGCCGTTTTGACCGCATTTACGTAATGGACCGCATGAACCTGCGCGATATTCTCAATATGGCACGTACAGAAGACGACCGGAAAAAAGTAAGGCTCTTACTCGACAAAGAAGTAGTACCCGATCCCTATTATGAAGATGACCAGTTCGATCCGGTTTTTCAGATGATAGAACAGGGATGCCGGAAAATACTTGAAGAAGAGCTCAGTTCCAATTAATAATTTTATAACAGCTTCGGCGCTTTTTGTACTTTTGCGGCATGGCGAACAGTAAAGCCTCTGTACCTAAAGGCACAAGAGATTTCTCACCGGCAGAAATGGTGAAGCGTAATTATATTTTTGATACCATTAAGTCTGTTTTCAGAAAATACGGATATCTGGAGATTCAAACCCCCTCTATGGAAAACCTGTCTACCCTAACCGGTAAATATGGAGACGAGGGAGATAAACTTATTTTTAAGATCCTGAACAGCGGGGATTTCTGGGGAGAAGCCGAAAACAAAAAGCAAAAAGCAGAAAGCTTTGAATTTAATTCAAAAGGCCTGTTACCTATGCTGTCAGAAAAAGCGTTACGATATGATCTCACCGTTCCTTTCGCCAGGTACGTAGTGATGCATCAGAACGAAATAACCTTTCCTTTTAAACGGTTCCAGGTACAGCCGGTATGGCGCGCTGATCGCCCCCAAAAGGGCCGCTATCGCGAATTCTATCAATGTGATGCAGATATGGTAGGTTCAGAAAGCCTGCTGAACGAAGCCGAATTTGTGATGATCTATCAGGAGGCCCTGGGCATGCTCGGACTGAAAGACTTTACCATTAAAATCAATAACCGGAAAATATTATCAGGAATCGCCGAAATAATAGGCAAACCCGAACTGATCGTGGATATGACCGTTGCGATCGACAAACTCGATAAAATAGGCCTCGATGGTGTGGTAAAAGAATTGCTCGAAAGAGGATTTACCTCCCGGGACATAGAGAAACTGAAACCGGTAATACTGTCCGAAGGTTCAAATGAGGAAAAACTTGCAAGCCTTAAATCTGTCTTAACCACATCTGATACAGGGCTTAAAGGCATTGAAGAAATAGAGACAATACTGGGGTATCTCGAAAGCTTTTCAGTTTACAGTCCTCAATCACTTTCTTCTGATTCGCTTTCAGCCGGGATCCAACAGCCGGCAACTCAAAACCCATCTGCAGCACCAGGTTCGCAGTCTGCAACGCTCAACCTTCAACTCGATATTACGCTGGCCCGGGGCCTTAACTACTACACCGGCGCTATCTTTGAAGTTAAAACAAACGAAGTCGCCATGGGAAGTATAGGCGGCGGCGGCCGTTATGACGATCTCACAGGAATGTTTGGGCTAAAGGGGCTTACAGGAGCCGGTATCTCTTTTGGTGCCGACCGTATCTATGATGTTATGGAGGAACTGCAATTATTCCCCGAAAGTACCTCCGAAACTACAAAGGTTCTGATTACAAACTTTGATGCACAGGCCGAACGTTATGCCCTCCCTGTATTACAGGAACTTAGAAATAAAGGCATTTCTGCAGAACTTTACCCCACATCAGCTAAAATGAAGAAACAGCTTAGCTATGCCGATAACAAAAAGATTCCCTACGTAATCCTGATAGGCAGCGAAGAAATTCAATCAGGCAGGCTGACATTGAAAGATATGAAAAGCGGAGTGCAGGAACAGCTTACAAGGGAAGAACTTACCGGAAAGATAAAATAATTAAAATCAGTTTTCTTTTCTACTACCACTGCCATCCTGTCAAAAGGAGGAAATGGTCCGCGCCTATTCATCCATGCGACGGCTTCCCTCATATAGTTCGTACTCCAGTAGCCGGCAATCAAGTTTGCCGTTATAAAATTCAATACGGCGGGAGGCCTTCAAGCCTATTTTCTTTGCGAGATCGGGGTTGCCGGTAAATATATAACCGTGGTAACCACGGCATTTCTGCTTCATAAAGTCGCCTATACGTTTATAGGTTTCTTCGAGCTTTGAGTGCGTTCCAAGCCTTTCACCGTATTCCGGGTTAAACATAACCACGCCGGAGCTTCCGGATACTTTTGTATCTGTACCGGATTTCCCGGCAACAACAGTGAAGGGGTCTTCAGGTTTGTCAGTTCCTGTATTTCCGGCATCTGTGCGCGAATCTTCTGTTACGTTTGTACCGCCTTCCTCAATCCTGTTGTTATCAGAATCCTCAGCGGAATTTTCTTCAGAATTAGCGCCATTCTTTTTCAGGGAAGGGTGCGGTACCTCCGTCTCTGCAAAATCGCACACCTGAAAATCAATGAGATGGTCTACGCCGGCGGTCTTTGCATTTTTAACAGCAATATCGATTGCTTCGTCTGAAATGTCTGAGGCTATGATCTTAAAACCGAGCTGTTTTTTTGCCTGGTCTTTCAGCTTACGGCGTTCGGTAAAGAACACCTGCTCGTCGTATCCGATGATATGCATAAAGCCATAGTTCATCCTGAAAAATCCGGGCCGTTTATTGGTTGCTATCAGGGCAGCTTCTATTGCCAGGGTACCCGATCCGCACATTGGGTTAATGAATGTACTGTTGCGGTCCCATTGACTGGCCATGATAGTTCCCGCGGCAAGGGCTTCGAGCATCGGGGCTTTACCGGGCAGTTTCCGGTAACCATGCTTTGAGATCACCTCTCCGGAAGTATCTATGAAAATTTCAGCTTCATTATTTCTCCAGTAAAGGTGAATGACCGTTTTATTAACCAGCGGGCCGGAGTCGGGCCTCACATTCACTTTCGAGCGAATGCGGTCTACAATAGCGTCTTTTACCTTTACGTTAGCGAACAGTGGGGTTTTAATATATTCGTTATCAACATTTGATGTTATTGAAAAATAACCTGCAAAATCAATAAGTTCTTCCCAGGGAAGCTCTGTAAGCTCTCCATACAATTCTTCGGGAGTTACAGCGTTAAAGGTTTTTAAAGAATATAAAACCTGGCTGGCTGTACGAAGATTTAAATTAAGCACAATACAATCGTTTACACTTCCTTCGAGCTCCAGCCCGGTACTGAAACTTCTTTTAACTGAAAAGCCAAGTTCCTCAACCTCCTTTATAAGGTAAGGGGCCAGACGTTTATTGCAGGTGACCAGGATCCTGCTGCTAGTGTTGAAAACTTCCATAAATTATTTGCGAAGTTAATCAATTAAATTTGCCAGTTTTGAATCTGATAATAATTGAAAGAGAATATGGATATTAAGGGAAAAGTACATGAGATTTCGCCGGTGACGAATGTAACGGAAACATTCAAAAAACGGGAACTTATTGTTGAATATGCTGAAAATCCTTCTTACCCCGAATACATTAAATTTGAAGCATTACAGGATAAGGTAAACCTGTTTGATAATCTGAAAACAGGCGATCAGGTAGAAGTGTTTTTTAATCTTCGCGGCAGGCCGTGGACAGACCGTAACGGTAAAACAGCCTATTTCAACACGTTAGTGGTATGGAGGGTTAACATTCTGGCAGGAAGTCAGGCTGAAGCACCGGCTCCGGAATTTGCGCCGCCTGCTGATCTGAACCAGTCTGCACAGGATGATGATCTGCCTTTTTAGGAGATTTTCAGCTTCAGCAATTAGCTTTTAGCACAGAAGAGAGGGAAT
>JAATFW010000212.1 GCA_015654985.1 Sphingobacteriales bacterium
CAGGTATATCATTAATGGATCCCTGCGGGTAGATGGAAATTCCAAGTTTGGCCTTGATAACAGGTATGGCTTATTTCCTGCAATATCAACCCGCTGGAGGGTTTACGGAGAACCCTTTATGCAGCGCTTTAAGTTTATCAGCGATCTCAGTTTAAGGGCCGGTTACGGGCAGAGTGGAAATGCTCCGAAAGACAACTATGCATTTTATAGCAAATACCAGAGCTTCAGTTATGACTATATGGGTAGCCCTGCCATCTATTCCAGCAGCATAGAGCTCCGGAACCTGAAATGGGAAACCGTTACCGGTAAGAATCTTGGCCTGACGATGAGCCTGTTTAATAATCGTTTGGATTTGGATATTGATGTTTACAGAAACCGCACAACAAACCTTTATTTTCCCGATTTGAGTATTCCAACCTTGTCCGGATACTCAAGTATCAATATGAATGTTGGTACCATGGATAACCAGGGATGGGAAATCAATCTGAACACTACGGCATATAAAAATAAGAACTGGATCGTTGGCGTAAATTTTAACTTTTCCAGGAACGTTAATATCATTCGTGAAATCTCAGAGTTCTATCCTACAGAGCAAGGTCGTACTGATGTAAATGGTGAGTATAAAAGGTTCTTGAAAATTAATAACCCTTTTGGTTCATTCTACGGCTATCATTATGAAGGTGTATATAAAGACAAGGATGCAACGGTAGCCACTGATAAGAATGGCAATCAGATTGTAGGAGCGGATGGTTTACCGGTTTATATGAGGTTTAACTATCCTTCCACCGACTATGTTTTCCAGCCAGGTGATGCTAAATACAAGGATATTAATCACGACGGTAATATCGATTATATGGATATTCAGTATCTCGGAAATGGTAATCCTAAGTTTATTGGTGGGTTCGGTCCTGACATCAGTTATAAGGGAATTCTGAAATTAACGGCTTTCTTCAGCTTCCGGTATAAATATGATGTTGTAAACAGGACCATGATGAATACTACTAACATGTATGGTTTTGACAATCAAAGTACTGCCGTGCTTCGGAGATGGCGTAATGAGGGCGATGTTACCGATATACCCCGCGCTCTTTATGGCAGCGGTTATAACTGGCTCGGTTCAGACAGGTATGTTGAAGACGCCTCATTTGTTCGTCTAAGGGCTACTACGCTGAGATATAACCTTCAAAAATCACTGCTCGACAGGTTAGGTATGAAGAGCTTCGGAATTTACGTCACTGCAGAGAACCTGATCACATTTACAAATTATAAAGGGCAGGATCCTGAGGTGTCTCCAAAGCTAAGCAGCCCCTTCAGTATTATTGAAGACAAGTCCATGACCCCTCCTTCAAGGAACTTTATACTCGGAATAACAGCAGGATTTTAACTTAAAGATAATGATCATGAAATATAAAAGGATAAATATATGGGCGATGATACTGGTCTTCTTTGGCTTGTCTGCCTGCAATAACTACCTTGACCTGCAGCCGGAAGACGGAGTTGTCAGGCAGGACTTCTGGAAGACAAAAGAACAGGTTGAAGCGGCTATGAATGGGTGTTATGCAGCGATGCTGGCCCCTAAACTTACAGAGAACCTGTTCCTTTGGGGTGAATTAAGGGCTGATATGGTAGTAAATGGCGGCGTTGCCAAAACCGACGACTACAATGTGATGAATGTCAATATCAATGCAAATAATACGATTACCGACTGGTCTACGGTTTATGCTGTAATTAATTATTGTAATGACCTGATTGACTCTGCCCCTGAAGTATTGAAAACGGATAAAACCTTTACTCAGGAGGCTCTTGATCAATACACCGGACAGGCCCTTGCTATAAGAAGCCTGATGTATTTCTATCTTGCCAGAAGTTTTGGCGATGTCCCTTTGAAACTTACGGCAACCCATACAGACGCAGATAATTTGCAGATTCCTAAAAGTCCTCAGAATGATGTTCTTGAACAGATCGTAAAAGATCTTAAAACGGCAGAGGAATATGTGGTGAGCAGTTATTCAAATAAAGAATATAATAAAGGAAAAATAACAAAATATGCAGTTCAGACCATGCTTGCCGACGTATATCTCTGGATGGAAAGGTATGATGAATGTATCACATATTGTGATAAAGTAATCAATTCAGGCCAGTATGCCCTTGTGCCGGGTGATGAAAATTGGTTTACTACACTATACTATCAGGGCGGTTCCGTGGAGGGTATTTTCGAATTGTATTTTAACGTCAATCGCACTAACTCGTTCTACAGTATGTTTGGAGGTGCAGCTAAACGATTTAAAGCATCCTTGAAACTATATGAAGAAATCTATACGGTAGATCCTTTAAATCTGGAAAACGACATTCGCGGAGACGGTGGATCTTATAAGATCAGCGACGGCAGTATCTGGAAATATCTTGGTATCAATTCAAGTACTTCCAGGGGATCTTCCAGTGCAAGTTCTTATGGACATTGGTTCTTTTACCGTTATGCAGAGGTATTGTTAATGAAAGCGGAAGCCCTGAACCAGAAAAATCAGGGTCAGCAGGCACTTGATCTTGTAAAAATGATAAGGGATAGGGCCAATGCTCTGCCCGCTACGGAAAGGGTACTTGCCCCTGATAATAAGTCGGGCATTGCTGATTACATACTGGAAGAGCGTGCAAGGGAGCTGGCGTTTGAAGGGAAAAGATGGTATGATCTGCTTCGCAATGCGAAAAGGGATAACTATGAAAAGCTGGATTTGCTTTTAGATATAGTGGCCGGTACTGTAAGCCCTGAGTTCCAGTCGGCTGCTATTACAAAATACCGGGATTTTAACAGCCATTACTTCCCATATTATTACAAGGAAATCGAGGCTAATAAAGCATTGGTGCAGAATCCTTTCTATCAATAATTAAATAATAACTAACAAAAAAACTTATTGTCATGAAAAAGGTACTGAATGTATGGATGCCCGGAGTAATAGGAATACTTCTGATTCTGGCCGGGAATGCCTGTAAAAAGGAGAAGTTCGATCTCAATACGACATCCGATCTGAACATTACAGAGTATTTACTCTCTAAGCCCGAACAGTTTTCAGAGTTTTCAAAAATTTTGGAGATCACGGGGAATGATGGCTTCCTGGGGGCTTATGGAACCTATACCTGCTTTGTTCCTGATAACGATGCTGTAACCCTTTACCTGAAAGAACAGGGAAAAGTTGCTGTTGCTGATCTGAGTGTACAGGACTTAAAGGAACTTGTTCAGTTCCATGTCATAAGAGATACGATAAACCGGACCGATTTTAAGGAAGGAAAGCTCAGGACTCCTACCATGTATGGTCAATACATCATTACAGGAACTGAGAGTTCTCCTGCAGGTGTTAACATAACCATTAACAGGCAGGCCGTGATAAAAGCCGCTGATATTCGTTTAGGGAACGGAATTGTTCATGTGATTGACCATGTATTAAAGCCTGAACGGCGGACCCTTGCCCAAATGCTTGAACAAAACGCCGGTTATTCAATTTTTACAGAGGCCTTGAAAGCAACCGCGTATTACGATAGTTTAAATGTCCTCCCTAAAGATAATCCTGATACGTCCAAACTTTATTATACTGTAATGGCCGAATCCGATGATGTACTTAAAAACGCGGGGATTAACAGTTTTCAGGAATTAAAGGATAAATATAGCGATACCGGAAATCCAAAGCTTGCAGCCGACAGCCTTCATTTATTTGTGGCTTATCATATTCTCCCCGGCCGTAAATATCTTACGGATATATATAACGCTTCTTCTCACACTACTCTTTCAGCCCTGGATGTAGTGACAACTAAATTGCAGGGTACGGCCATCCTGTTTAATGACGATACCTTTAATGGCGTACATGAACAGGGGGCAGAGGTAGACCGGGCGGGCAGTGATAACACAGCCGCAAATGGAGTGATGCATTTTATGAAGGTACATTATGCTATAAAACTACGCTTCCCGATAGCTGTATACTGGGAAGTGACAGACCAGCCTGAAATTACCAAGCTTACAAATTTCAGAAAACAAAACTCCAGTGGTCCTTCTACGGTCCCGGGAGGCTTTCAGGATATTCAATGGGGCCCGGGCGGCAGTGCACAGTACTATGTTGCCCCCGAAGCCCGG
>JAATFW010000241.1 GCA_015654985.1 Sphingobacteriales bacterium
GATCAGTATTTCGCCCTGTGTAATTGTCATATTCTTAATTTCCCGGTTAAACATGTCTTTAATTTCGCGTTCGCAGTTTTTCACCAAAACCTTCTGCTCTTTGCGGTTATCAGTGGTAGCAAGATCGTCATTAAGACGACTGTAACGGTCTTTTGCAAATTTTGCGTAAGGCAGCACTTTAAGAACATTATATCTTAAACGGTTAAACTGGGCACGGGCATCGGCAGATGCAAAAATCCGGTAATCCAGGATATTAACGTCGGCTAAGGGGATCCAGGGAAGAAACTGACCGTAATCATCCTTCGTGATCGCCACCCGAATGGTATCGTTTTTGCCCTTCACTTTAGGATCAAAATTATCCTGAGCGAAAGTAGTATTGTTTAAAAACAAACTTAAAAGAAGGAAAAGAGGAAAAATTTTCATATCTTAGTTAGTACAAACATACACCTTATTTCGTACAATATTAATTACTGATAGTACGAAATTGTAACCCAAATGTTATAAGATAAGCTGTTATTTTTGCAGAAATCTGTTGAATTGATGATGAACGAGTTAGTGATAGATATTGAAGCCGAGAAAAAGGAAATATTAAAGCGGTACAGGGCGCTTCTTAAAGCCTGTAAGCCTACCATGCAGAAGGGCGATAAACGCATGATCAGGCAGGCTTTTGAACTGGCCCTTGAAAGCCATAAAGACATGCGCCGTAAATCGGGCGAGCCCTATATATACCATCCGATAGCTGTAGCGCAAATAGCTGCGGAAGAAATAGGACTGGGTACTACCTCTATAGTTTGTGCTTTATTGCATGATGTTGTCGAAGATACAGCCGTAACGCTGGAAGACATTGAGCGTGAATTTGGAAAGAAGGTTGCCAGGATTATAGACGGACTGACGAAGATTTCGGGGGTATTTGACTATAACAGTTCTCTTCAGGCAGAGAATTTCAGGAAAATGCTGCTGACCCTGGCGGATGATGTGAGGGTTATTCTGATAAAGCTTGCCGACAGGCTCCATAATATGCGTACAATGGACCATATGCCGCGCGACAAGCAATTAAAGATCTCTTCTGAAACGATCTACCTCTATGCCCCACTGGCACACCGGCTGGGTCTTTATGCCATGAAATCGGAGCTGGAAGACCTTTCCATGAAATATACCGAGACTGAAACATATAAGTTTATAGCCCGGAAGCTCAATGAAAAAAAAGCTGAGCGCGAACAGTATGTCAAAGCCTTTATTGGTCCTATAAAAGAAATTCTGGCAGAACAAGGTTTACATGCTGAGGTATACGGAAGGCCAAAATCCATTCATTCTATCTGGAATAAAATGCGGAAGAAAGGCGTTCCCTTTGAAGAAGTGTACGACCTCTTTGCCATCAGGATCATTCTCGACAGCAAGCCCGAAAACGAAAAGGCTGATAGCTGGAAAGCATACTCTATTGTAACTGACCTGTACAGGCCTAACCCCGACAGACTGCGCGACTGGGTTTCTTCTCCAAAGGCCAATGGATATGAATCATTGCATACTACGGTAATGGGGCCGAAAGGACAATGGGTGGAGGTACAGATACGTACCCAGAGGATGAATGAAATTGCAGAAAAAGGGTTTGCAGCGCACTGGAAATACAAGGAATCTTCTTCGGACAGCGGGCTTGACCAGTGGATCCAGAAAGTAAGGGAACTTCTTAAAAACCCCGAGTCAAACGCTCTCGATTTCCTCGATGATTTTAAAATGAACTTGTTTTCCGACGAGATTTTCATTTTTACTCCCAAAGGCGCCCTGATGCAGCTTCCGCTGGATGCCACTGCTCTTGATTTTGCGTTTGAAATCCATTCAGACCTGGGAGCTAAATGTATCGGGGCCAAGGTTAATCATAAGCTGGTCCCGCTGTCTCACAAGCTTCAGAACGGCGACCAGGTAGAGATTATAACGTCCTCAAAGCAAAGCCCGAAAGAGGACTGGCTGAACTTTGTGGTAACAGCAAAGGCTAAAGCTAAGATAAAATCGTCGCTCAAAGAAGAAAAACGCAGGGTTGCGGAGGAAGGAAAAGAAATACTGGAGAGAAAACTTAAATCGCTGAAGATTACCTACAATACAGAGAACATCCATAAGATAGCCTATTACTTTAAATTCAGTTCTTCACTCGACCTCTTTTATAATATTGCAAAAGGAAGCTTCGATCTGAAGAACCTCAGGGAATTTCAGGCCTCTGAAAAGGCCGTTGAAAACCGTACTCCTGAAAGGATTGATTCGTCGCAGATCGAGGGGATGATCAATAAGGTTAAGACAAAGGACAGCGATACCCTGCTGATCGGTGAGGATATGCAGAAAATAGATTACAAGCTTTCTACGTGCTGTAATCCGATTCCGGGCGATGATGTGTTTGGTTTTATAACGGTGAATGACGGAATAAAGATTCACCGGACCAACTGTCCGAATGCTACCAAGCTGATGGCTAACTATGGTTACCGTGTGGTGAAAGCTAAATGGACATCGCAGAAAGAACTTGCTTTCTTAACAGGCCTCCGGATCACCGGTATAGACGAAGTTGGACTGATCAATAAACTAACCACTGTTATTTCGAACGACTTTAAAGTAAATATGCGTTCAATAACGGTTGATAGCAATGAAGGCATCTTTGAGGGTTCTATTATGGTCTATGTAAATGATACACAACACCTGGAAAACCTGATAAAAAAATTAAAACAGGTAAAAGGAGTAACTTCTGTCAGCCGCTTTGATTCAGAACCTCAAAAGATCACAAGAGCGTCATGAGGTGACAAATTTTTTTCCGGTTCCTCTTTATCCGCTGATGAACGGTTTTATAGAAGACCTTTAAGAATTTTTATTTTTTTAGATAAATTCCATCTATAAAACGGTTCCTTAAAGGAAGATGAAAGACCGATAAAACTGCCTAAGCACTCATGAACACCTTTTATAAACCGGGAATACGGTGAATAACGGTTTTATATGCCGTTTCTGTAAAATTGCATATAAAACATTTTTTATCTAAGTTTGAACGCCGGAAGGAAGATATATGCCTTTACAAGAAACTATAGCAATGGTCAAAAAAATTTTCGAGGCTTACCTCGAAAATAAAAGTTTGCGGAAAACGCCCGAACGTTTTGCCATCCTTGAAGAAATTTATTCACGCAGCGATCACTTCGATGTAGAGTCGCTGTACATTCATATGAAAAACAAGAAGTACAGGGTAAGCCGGGCGACCGTGTATAATACCCTGGAACTTTTGGTTTCGTGCGACTTGGTAACCAAACACCAGTTCGGCAAAAACATGGCCCAGTTTGAGAAATCATATGGGTATAAGCAGCATGACCACATTATCTGTATTGATTGCGGCAAAGTAGTTGAGTTCTGCGATCCGCGTGTAGGGCAGATACAAAGCATGATGGGAGATCTTCTTAAATTCGAAATCAAGCACCATTCTCTGAATTTGTATGGCAACTGCGCCAAACTGAAAGAGGGCTACTGCGAGTCTTACTTAAAAAATTAAATAATCCAAAAAATATTCATGGCTGTTGATGTACTGTTAGGCCTTCAGTGGGGCGACGAAGGTAAAGGAAAAATTGTTGATGTACTTAGTCCCAAATACGATTTAATTGCCCGTTTTCAGGGCGGCCCCAATGCCGGCCATACTCTTGAATTTGATAACCAAAAATACGTTCTGAACACCATTCCCTCAGGAATCTTTAACGAAAAGAACATGAACCTGATCGGGAACGGCGTCGTAATAGACCCCATTATCCTAAAAAGGGAACTTGATAATCTTAAAAAAAGCGGGTTCGATCCTGTTGCTGCCAAAAAGCTGGTCATTGCCCGAAAAGCACATCTTATTTTACCTACACACCAACTGCTTGATGCAGCTTCTGAAAGTAAAATGGGCGAAGGGAAAATCGGGTCTACATTAAAGGGAATCGGGCCGACCTATATGGATAAAACCGGCCGTAATGGTTTACGTGTGGGAGATACCCTCCTCCCCGACTTTAAAGAGCGCTATGATAAGCTGGTAAACAAGCATAAATCTATTTTGGAACATTACGGAGAAATCCCTGATTTTTCAGAAAAAGAACAGGTGTTCTTTGAAGCTATTGAATTCCTGAAAACTATTCCCCAGGTTGACAGCGAGCATTTTGTGAATCAATACCTGCAGGAAGGAAAAAGCGTTCTTGCAGAAGGCGCGCAGGGAACATTACTCGATGTTGATTTCGGATCATATCCTTTCGTTACCTCGTCTAATACCACTACTGCAGGGGCATGTACGGGGCTTGGTGTTGCCCCCCGTAGCATTGGTTCTGTAATAGGGATTTTCAAAGCGTATTGTACCAGGGTGGGCAGCGGCCCCTTCCCTACCGAGCTCTTTGATGAAACAGGTGAAGAGCTCAGGCAGGTAGGACGTGAATTCGGAGCTACAACAGGAAGGCCACGCCGCTGCGGCTGGATAGATATCCCTGCTTTAAAGTATGCGATCATGCTGAATGGTGTTACTGAACTGGTTATGACCAAAGCGGATGTGTTAAGCGGTTTCGACAAGATCTATGCCTGTACCCATTACAAATACAACGGCGAAGTAATTGACTACATGCCTTACGATATCTGTACGGTTAAGGCAGAACCTGTTTTAGAAGCTATTGAAGGCTGGCATGAAGACCTGACAGGAATTAAAACACTTGCTGAGGTTCCTGAAAAATTAATGGACTATGTAAGATACATTGAAAACCAGGTAGGTGTACCTGTAAGATATTTATCTGTAGGGCCAGACCGTGTTCAGACCTTAATATTAGACTAATATCATTTCTTCCGGAGATGCACACCATATCCTGTTTTCCGGAAGATATATCTCTGTTTAAAGACAAAGCGTTACAATGGGCCGCTTCGCATGAAGTGGCCTGTTATTTTGATTCAAATCAATATAACGATCCTTACCAGGCTTTTGATATCCTCATAGCCGCCGGTGCTATACACGAAATCAGCACTTCTGCAGGAAATGCACTTAACATACTTAAAACCTTTTTAAAAGAACATTCCGCCTGGATTCCAGGCTTTATGAGCTATGACCTGAAGAATGAACTGGAAGATCTGAATTCGGAGAACCCGGATCATCCCGGTTTTCCCGACCTGTTTTTCTTCGTTCCCGAACATCTCGTTCTGATCACGGGAAATGAAGTTAAGATTACGTCAGCGAGGGCTTTTGACTTACCTGAAGAAATCAATAAAGAGACGGTAAAACGATCAGGCGCCTCATTTCAGGGAGAGATTAAAAGCAGGTTTAGCCGTGATGAGTATATCCATACGGTCAGTAAACTTAAGGGGCATATTGCAAGGGGCGATATTTATGAGTTGAATTTTTGCCAGGAATTTTATGCCGAAGAAGCAGCGCTGGATCCTTTGGCTGCCTTCAGGTTATTAAGCAGGCATTCACCCGCCCCATTTTCGGCATTCTTTAAATGCAGAGAACATTTTATTATTTCTGCTACTCCCGAACGGTTTCTATGCCGGCGAAATAATAAGATCATTTCGCAGCCAATTAAAGGGACGATCAGACGGAGCGCGGATCTGCAGGAAGATCTCCGGCTAAAAAATCAGCTCAGGAACGACTTAAAGGAACAGTCTGAAAACGTTATGATTGTTGATCTGGTTAGAAATGATCTTACCAGATGCGCATTGAAGGGTACCGTAAGAGTAGAAGAGCTTTTCGGAATTTACAGCTTCAGACAGGTTCATCAGATGATCTCAACGGTAACCTGTGAAGCAGATTCCGCTATTGATAATACAGAAATAATCCGCTGTACATTCCCTATGGGTTCCATGACCGGAGCACCCAAAGTAAGAGCTATGGAGCTTATTGATCACTACGAACGCAGTAAAAGAGGAATTTTTTCAGGCAGCACCGGGTATTTCGCCCCTGGCGGAGATTTTGATTTTAACGTGGTAATTAGAAGCCTTTTGTATAACAGCAAAAAACGCTACCTGTCGTTTCAGGCAGGAAGCGCAATAACCTTTGCTTCTGATGCTTCTAAAGAATATGAAGAGTGCATACTGAAAACAAAGGCTATTTTTGAGATACTTTCTATGGCAGATGAAAGTTGAAAGCTGAAAGTTAAAAGCTAACTATTTCTGATAGTACTTCATTGCTTCGGGCAAACGTTTCTGAATGGCAGCAATGCGGGTAGCATCACTGGGGTGCGTACTTAAAAATTCCGGAGGAGCACCGTTACTTTGCTTTGATGAAGCCATTCTTTGCCAGAAAGTTACAGCACTGTTGGGATCGTATCCTGCCATAGCCATAAAGATCAGGCCGAGATGATCGGCTTCCGACTCCTGGGTACGGTTATATTTTAACAGTGCAAGCTGTCCTCCTAGTCCATATAACTGTGTAATTGCATCAGAACCGGTAGCCGCACCAACTACTCCTCCAATCGCCTGCGTTCCCAGGGTCTGCGAATACCTTTCCTCCGCATGACGGGCTATGGCATGTGCAATTTCATGCCCCATTACAGTTGCAAGTCCGGCATCAGTTTGAGCAACAGGGATAAGCCCGGTA
>JAATFW010000330.1 GCA_015654985.1 Sphingobacteriales bacterium
AAAGTTGAAAGTTTTCAGCGATTAAAAATTGATTAAATATGCAATACAGTTGTTATAGCTGATAATCATTAATTTGGAATGTGTTTTGCAGTTTTGGAAAGATAAAGTTGAGAGGTGGAGGTACTGCAGGCAAGATCACAGTAGTACGAGGTAATCAATAAGTATAAGGAAGAAAAGGGTAGGAGGGATTTGAAAGTAAAACGGAGAAAAAGGTAAAAGAGAAAGCAAAGCCCAAAACCTGAGGCTCTGGGCTAGCGGTAATTAAAACCTTTCGAGATTAGAGAAGAAGAAGCTTCCTTCAATTCCGGCGTTTTCATCAGAATCAGAGCCATGCACTGCATTGGCATCGATTGATTTAGCATATTTATTACGGATAGTTCCTGGTTCTGCCCTGGAAGGATCGGTAGCACCAATCAGTTTGCGGAAATCTTCTACCGCATTTTCTTTTTCCAGAATTGCAGCAACAATAGGACCGGAGCTCATAAAGCTTACCAGGTCGGCATAAAAAGGACGTCCTTTATGTACTTCATAAAAAGCCCCTGCAGTTTCTGCACTCAGATGGGTGTATTTCATCGCGATCAGCTTAAAGCCTCCCTTGATAATATCATCTAAAATAGCGCCGGTAAAGCCGTTACTGACAGCATCCGGTTTGATCATTGTGAAAGTTCTGTTTGTAGCCATGGTTAAATTAATTGGCGCAAAATTAGGCTTTTAATGTGAAGCAGGCAAATATGTTAAGAGGCTGCTGCCGGTAGTTTCAGAGATGAAGATCAGTTTTTTTTCAGATATGGCCTGCAGCGCGAATTTCATCTGTAAAACTGATCTTCAAAGGAGGATGAGAGACCGGTAAAACTGCGTAAGCACACATGAACACCTTTAAAAACAGATAATACGGTGAATAAAGTTTTATATGCTGTTTCTGTAAAATGTACATGAAACATTTTTATCTTAGTTGTTAATAAATGTTAAATTAATAACCATCTAAATGTGTTTGATGAATAAATTAGCTGATAGTGAGTGGTTAACATATAATAGTTATTGCCCCGGTTGTTATTTTCCATTTTGTAACATCAAGGTTTTTAATAGCTTTGCATTTCTTTTGACTGAACATGCTGGAGTTAACCTCGCTTAAAGAAATATTAGCTTATCCAAGGCAAATTGTAATCACTACCCACCATAAGCCTGATGGGGATGCAATAGGTTCTTCGCTGGGATTGTATAATTACCTGATACAAAAGGGGCACCACGTAAAAGTTATTACGCCATCGGATTATCCTGTTTTCCTGCAATGGATGCCAAATAATCCTGAAGTAATTATTTACCCGGAGAAATCAAAGGATTCTGACCAGCTTATAGCAGAGGCCGATCTGATCTTTTGTCTAGATTTTAATGCACTGTCCCGTATCAATCAATTGGGGGAACGCGTAAGGGAATCTGCTGCGAAGAAGGTATTGATCGATCATCATCTGGAGCCTGAAGATTTTGATGACTACCGTTACTGGAGCATTAATGCATGTGCTACCGCGCAGCTTGTTTACGAGTTTATCGTTAATATAATGGAAGAGCCGGGGCTTATTAATAAGGATGTTGCTACTTGTTTGTATACGGGTATCATGACAGATTCTGGTTCTTTCCGTTTTGCAACCACAACACCCGCTGTTCATTATATTGCGGCAGACCTGATTGCCCGGGGTGCAGAAAACTCGAAAATACATGAGCTGGTATACGATAATTTCTCTGAGAACCGTTTACGTTTTCTGGGTTATTGCCTTTTGAATAAGCTTGAGGTTCTAACTGAGTTTCATACAGCGATGATCGTTGTTTCGAGACATGAGTTGCAGCAGTTTAACATCACCACGGGAGATACTGAGGGTTTGGTAAATTATGCCCTGACGATAAATGGAATCAGGCTCGCGGCATTGATTATAGAAAGACAGGATCTTGTGAAGTTGTCATTGCGTTCTACCGGTGATTTTCCAGCCAACGAAATATGCAAGAAGTATTTTAACGGAGGCGGACACAGAAATGCAGCAGGCGGGCAGTCGGGCCAGTCGTTAAGGGAAACTGTTCAAAAGTTTAAACAAATTTTACCAGAATATAAAAGTCTATTAATACAATAACCACAAAAAAATGAAGAGAAACTTAATTGTTTTAGGGTTTGCAGTACTTGCATTTTCAAGCTGTAAGCAATTTAAAAAAGGAGAGGGCGATATGCAGTACATTATCCATGAGGATAAAGACGGCCCTGCGATTAAAGAGGGCGATTTTATTGCCTTGCATGCAATTCAGAAAACAGAAGAAGATTCTGTGTTGCAAAACTCTTACGACTACGACAGGCCTATGTTTGTTGCTGAACAGAAGTCGGCATTTAAAGGTGATATCTATGGGGCTTTAGCTATGCTCAGCGAAGGCGACAGTGCTACTTTTAAAATCAACCTTGACTCTTTGCAGCAGAAGATGAACATGCCTAAACCTCCTAATACTAAAGGGAAATACATGGTGTTTACCTTTAAAATTGACAAGGTAATTCCTAAAGGTAAGCTTGCTGATAGTATATTCCAGGGTAAGATCGACCAGTTTTTAAAGGCTGAAGTTCAGAAGGCTAAAAATCAGGAGGCCGGAAAGATCAGCAGTTACATTTCTTCAAAAGATCTGAAACCAACTGCAACTCCATCTGGATTAAACTATGTCGTTGAAAGTCAGGGCAACGGGCCAAAACCTGTGGCCGGGGATACTGTAAAACTTAATTATACCGGAAGATTCCTTACCGGGAAAGTATTTGACACCAGCCTTCCGGCAGTTGCCAAAAAGGAAGGTTCATTTAATCCGATGCGTCCTTATGAGCCAATGAAAGTGGCTGTAGGGTCACATGCAACTATTCCTGGTTTTGATGAAGGTTTAATGCTGTTCTCTAAAGGAACCAAAGCAACCCTTATAATTCCATCTAAACTTGGCTGGGGAGAGCAGGGAGCTCAGGCTATCCCTCCTTATATGCCGGTTGTATTTGATATCGAAGTGATGGATATTATTAAACCAAAACCGGGAGCGCCTGCGCCTGCACCAGAAGCATCAGCACCACAGCCTGCTACTCCGGCAAGATAAAGCGGAGCAGGTTTAACAGAAAATCTTTAAAGTCATCCGGTTTTATAATCCGGCCGGATGACTAATTCCTGAAATATGAAATTAAAAAATGTAATTGCACTGACCTTGCTGGTTGTATCTGTACATGCCTTAGCCCAAAACAGCGGCGAAATGCAGCGTATGTCTAATGGCCTTCAGTATAAAATTTTTACTTCTAACAATGGGGCCAAAATAAAGCTGAATGATGTTGTTTCCTTTAATGTAATTGAGAAAACAGATAAAGATTCTGTATTATCTAATTCTTTTACATCCGGTCAGCCTGCAAGTATCTTCATTCAGCCTTCAAAGAGCAGCCTTGATCTGATGGACTTTTTCCAGTTGCTTTCTGTTCAGGATAGCGCTATGGTTAAAATTCCATCCGATTCTTTATTTGCTGATACAACAAGGATGCAGCGTCCTCCCTTTTTTCCTGAAGGAAGTTTTCTTAATCTTATAGTTAAGATCGAGAAAGTACAGTCGGAAGAGGAGGTGAAGGCAGAACAGCAGAAGATGATGGATACCTACAAAAAAGCAATGGATTCTTTGAAAGCTAATGAATTAACTTCCATAAATAAATATATTGCCGATAATAAGCTGGTTTTGAAGCAAACACCTTCTGGTTTGCAGTATACTATTACCACGCCTTCACTGAAAGGCAGGCCTCTTGCGGGAGACACGGTTTTTGTAAACTATACAGGCCGTACCCTGGAAGGGAAGGTATTTGATTCGAGCATAGAAGCAGAAGCAAAAAGGGCCGGCCTTGAACAGCCGGGGCGTCAGTACGAGCCAATAAGCCTCGCTGTTGGGCAAGGCGAAGTAATTAAAGGATGGGATGAAGGCCTGCTTCTGTTGAACGAGGGATCGAAAGCAACCTTTTTAATCCCTTCTGAACTTGCTTACGGACAGCAGGGAGCGGGAGCAGATATAAAACCGTTCAGTCCCCTCGTATTTGATATCGAGCTGGTAAAAGTAAAACATGCAAAGAAAGCACCTGTTATAACTAAAAAGCCTGCGGTCAGCTCTGCTAAATCAAAAACGCCGGTAAAAAGAGCACCGGTAAAAAAAGCGGCTCCTACCGGCGTAAAGCCTAAAGCCGGAACCATCTCCACCAGTAAAAAGTAATTTTATTATATATTAAACAGAAAAGTCCCGCCTGCCGGGACTTTTCTGTTTTAAGGGAGTGCCGGATTCTGTCATCCTGTCATTCTGATGCAATTTAATCCTGCCTTTATTCTTGTCATAATGCTGTCAAAGTGCTTTAAATGCAAGCTTGGCATAACCATTGATAAGTAAGCTGTAAATTGGTTTATCAACAGAACAAGCAAAAGGAAAATATATCATGTCAAAGATTATTGGTATCGACTTAGGAACAACAAACTCATGTGTAGCGGTAATGGAGGGCAATGAGCCTGTAGTTATAGCTAATAGTGAGGGAAAGCGCACGACACCTTCTATCGTAGCATTCGTTGAGAATGGTGAGCGTAAAGTTGGTGATCCTGCAAAGCGCCAGGCGATCACTAACTCACAGAAAACTATTTATTCTATTAAACGCTTCATGGGCAACGGCTATCATGAAGTAGAAAAGGAAATAAAGCGGGTACCGTATACCGTTGTTAAAGGAGATAATAATACGCCGCGCGTTGAAATAGACGGACGTAAATATACTCCGCAGGAAATTTCGGCTATGATCCTTCAGAAGATGAAAAAGACTGCTGAAGATTTTTTAGGACAGGAAGTCACTGATGCGGTTATTACCGTCCCTGCATATTTTAATGATGCGCAGCGTCAGGCTACCAAAGAGGCCGGTGAGATAGCAGGTCTTAATGTAAAGCGTATTATTAACGAGCCTACTGCCGCAGCTTTAGCTTATGGCCTGGACAAAGCTCACAGAGATATGAAAATTGTAGTGTTCGACTGTGGTGGTGGTACACATGATGTGTCTGTGCTTGAGCTGGGCGACGGAGTATTTGAAGTAAAATCTACAGATGGAGATACGCACCTTGGTGGAGATGATTTCGACCATGTTATTATTGACTGGCTGGCGGAAGAATTCAAAAATGAAAACGGCATGGACATTTCCAAAGATCCAATGGCGATGCAACGTTTGAAGGAAGCTGCTGAAAAAGCGAAAATCGAACTTTCAAGCTCTACCCAGACTGAAATAAATTTACCTTATATCACTGCTGACCAAAGCGGCCCGAAGCATCTTGTACGTACTTTAAGCCGTGCTAAATTTGAGCAACTGGCCGACAGTTTAATTAAAAGAACTATTGAGCCCTGCCGTTCGGCCCTGAAGAATGCAGGTTTATCAACCAGTGATATTGATGAAATTATCCTGGTAGGTGGTTCTACCCGTATTCCTGCTATACAGGATGCAGTAAAGAACTTCTTCGGTAAAGAACCTTCAAAAGGGGTAAACCCGGATGAAGTAGTTGCAATTGGTGCTGCAATACAGGGTGGTGTATTAACCGGTGAAGTGAAAGATGTATTGCTTCTTGATGTTACCCCTCTTTCTTTGGGTATTGAAACCATGGGTGGTGTAATGACCAGACTTATCGAGTCTAACACTACTATCCCAACCAAAAAGTCTGAGGTGTTCTCAACGGCATCGGATAATCAGCCTTCGGTAGAGATCCACATCCTTCAGGGTGAACGCCCAATGGCAAATCAGAACCGTACTATTGGCCGCTTCCACCTGGATGGGCTTCCGCCTGCACCGCGTGGCGTTCCTCAGATCGAAGTTACATTTGATATCGACGCTAATGGTATCTTACATGTTTCTGCGAAAGATAAGGCAACAGGTAAAGAACAGAAGATCCGTATTGAGGCATCGTCTGGCCTGACTGATGACGAAATCAAAAAGATGAAGCAGGAAGCTGAGGCCAACGCTGATGCTGATAAAAAGGCTAAAGAAGAAATCGATAAGCTGAATGCTGCTGATGCGCTGATCTTTTCAACCGAAAAACAGTTGAAAGAGTATGGCGACAAGATTCCGGCAGATAAGAAGAGTCCGATTGAAAGTGCTCTTGCAAAACTGAAAGAGGCTCATGCTTCCAAAAATTTTGCAGAGATTGATTCTGCTCAGACAGAGTTGCAAAATGCATGGAATGTAGCTTCCGAAGATATGTATAAAGCTACACAAGATGCAGGAGCTCAGGCAGGTGCCAACCCCGGTAACGGTACTGGTGGCAATGCTTCTGACAATAGCGGCGACACTGTTACCGATGTTGACTTTGAAGAAGTAAAATAAAATAAAGTAATATAATTTTTAAAAGGCCGTTTCTATAACAGGAACGGTTTTTTTTTGTGAAAGTCTGTTTATTTTTTAAAGGCCACAAAGAACCTGCTAAACACTTTCATCCCCCTTTGTGAGCATTTTGATCATGCAGGTTTTATTTTGAATGCTTAATTTTGCCGCCGGAATGATTTTAACCGATACGCATACACACCTATATTACGAAAGAGATTCTGATAAGCGAAAGCAGCTTATTGAGCGGTGCCTCGAAAACGGGGTTTCACGTTTATTCCTTCCGAACGTTGATCCTGAATCTACAGATATGATAAGGGAACTTGTTACTGAATATCCTGAGTATTGCTTTCCGATGCTTGGACTTCACCCTTGTGAGGTAAAAGAAAGTTTCAGGACAGAACTTGATAGTATTTGCCGGAATACCGGAGAGCAGAAGATTTATGCTGTCGGAGAAATCGGAATAGACCTGTATTGGGAGAAGAATACGCTTGAATATCAACGGGAGGCCTTTCGTACGCAAATCCATTGGGCTAAAAGCCTGGACTTGCCTATTGTAATTCATTGCAGAGAAGCATTCAATGAGGTGTATGATATCTTAAAGGAGGAGAAGGGTGATAAGCTCCGGGGAATATTTCATTGCTTTACAGGAACAGCAGAACAGGCTAAACTGATTATAGAAACAGGATTTTATTTAGGGATAGGCGGGGTGCTTACTTATAAAAATGCAGGACTTGATAAGGTGGTAGCGGAACTTGACCTTGAAAATATTGTTCTGGAAACAGATTCGCCTTATTTACCGCCGGTACCATTCAGGGGGAAGCCCAACGAGAGCAGCTATCTGATTTATATAGCGCGTAAGGTAGCGGAACTTAAAAATATTTCGCTTGAGGAAGTGGCTGAAATTACAACAAACAACTCAAAAAGCATTTTTGGCATTTGAGTAAAGCATTCCTTTTATATCTTTAACAAAAAATAATGAGTGAAGTTTAGGATGACAAAGGTATTAATGATTTATACCGGAGGTACAATAGGAATGGTTAAGGATAAGTTAACCGGAACTTTGAAGCCTCTGGATTTTAATCTGATCACAGATAATGTTCCTGAGCTCCAGCGGCTGAATTATGAAATAACAGTTTATTCATTTTCTGAAATTATAGATTCTTCGAACATGAGCCCCGGTGTTTGGGTGGAGCTTGCAGATCTTTTAGAGAAGAATTATGAACTATACGATGGTTTTGTGATCCTCCATGGGTCTGATACGATGGCTTTTACAGCTTCTGCATTGAGTTTTATGCTTGAAGGATTGAATAAGCCTGTTATCTTTACCGGTTCACAATTGCCTATAAGTGAGATCAGAACGGATGCAAAAGAAAACCTGATCACAGCTCTTGAAATTGCTTCTGCCAAACAGGGAGGAATAGCAAGGGTTCCGGAGGTCTGTATCTATTTTGATTTTCAGCTTTTCAGAGGGAACAGGGCTTTTAAATATAATTCTGCGAAGTTCGAGGCTTTCAGGTCGCCCAATTATCCGGTATTGGCAGAGGCGGGGGTCCATCTGCGATTTAATGACGTTAGTATCAGGAAATGCGAGGAATGTACTTTTAAAGTGCATAAAAAATTAAATAATTCAATTGCTGTTTTGAAACTGTATCCGGGTATAAGCCAGGAAACTGTTTCTGCCATTGTAAATTCAAAGGCTGACGCCATTATTCTGGAAACTTTTGGTTCGGGAAATACAACGACTGATACCTGGTTTCTTAATTGTCTGGAAACGGCTATTCAGAAAGGAAAAGTTCTTCTTGATATTTCACAATGCAAGGTAGGTACGGTGGAGCTTGGGCGGTATGAAACAAGCAGGCCTTTAAAAAATATGGGCGTTGCCAGTGGTTACGATATGACCTATGAAGCGGCTGTTACCAAATTGATGTTTTTACTGGGAAGAGGTTTTTCTCCTGACCGTATTGCTCATCTTCTTGAAACGAACCTGCGTGGTGAGCTAAGCAAGACACCTGTTACTGCTCCTGCGAAATCGGTGTTTTGATGTTTTTATTTAGATAATTTCTTTTTACTGTACGATATTCTGGTTGATTTTCTTACTTTTGCAGCCTTTCCGGAGAGTTGTCCGAGTGGTTTAAGGAGCACGCCTGGAAAGTGTGTATACCTCAAAAGGGTATCGAGAGTTCGAATCTCTCACTCTCCGCCAACCCCAATAAAGCCCCGGCAACAGCCAGGGCTTTTCAGTTTAGGCATCGCCTGCCAAGTTTACTTGAAGCCTCCCCCGCACCAGGGATGGCTGTGACCTTTACACCCCTTTTTTTTCTTCCAACGGAACGGTCTTTTTGCAGATTTGTCAGTGGAAATAATAAACTCAAGAGAACGAGTAGTTGTGTCCCCTTTATTTTGAACGTCACAACAAACACATTTGGACCTTTTAGAAAAACGGCATCTTCATTACATGTTGATCTTTGTTTTGTAATCAAATTGCAAACAATGAAATTAACAAACTTCTATGCCGGTCTGTCCAGATTCGGGTCAATTGCCCGTTGCTGGTTGTGCGAAAAAGTTCATATAGCTGATGGCAGGCGGCGACTATGAGACGCCAGGCCATCGATATCCCGAAAATTTTAAAGGTTTCCGCTTACCGGAAATCAGGCAATTGAATGCCGCTGATATTATTCTCGTTGAAGCAACAGATGATCGTGCAGGAATAAATGTATCAAGCAAGAATGAATAAATACTTTATTAAACGAATAAATTTTTAATAATGAATAAGACAGTATTAGTAACCGGCGCCTCTGCCGGTATGGGAAAAGAAACAGCAAAACTATTAGCAGCAAACGGATATACGGTTTATGGCGCTGCCCGCAGGATGGAAAAAATGAATGAACTGCCGGCATTAGGTATTAAAACCATCGCAATGGATGTAACAGACGAAGTTTCCATGGTTAAAGGAGTTCAGCAGATTGTTGAAACAGAGGGGGCTGTTGATATACTGATCAACAACGCAGGTTTTGGTTCATATGGCGCCATTGAGGATGTATCCATTGCTGATGCCAGATACCAGTTAGACGTAAATGTTTTTGGTGCTGCAAGGTTGATCCAACTGGTATTGCCCAAAATGCGTGAAAAGCGTTGGGGAAAGATTATAAATATTTCGTCTATCGGTGGTAAATTTGCCACTCCTTATGGTGGTTGGTATCATGCGAGTAAATTTGCACTGGAAGGGCTAAGCGACGCTTTACGAAATGAAGTGAAACAGTTTGGTATTGATGTCGTGATCATTGAACCGGGCGGGGTGAAAACCGAGTGGGGATCTATCGCTTATGATAATCTGATCAAAAACTCCGTAAGTTCCGCTTACAAAGATGCGGTCGATAAACTTGCCGGATTCATGAAAGGAGCATTGGAAAAAAATGCAGAACCTATTGTAATTGCAGAACTTATAAAAAAGGCTGTTGAGGCAAAAAGGCCTGCATTCAGATACACCGGCGGTTACTCCGCCAAACCGGTAATCATTGCAAGAAAACTCCTTTCGGACAAAATGTTTGATAAAATGCTAATGAGTCAAATGAAATGAATAATTTTAGTAACATGCAGGACAGGTTAAAATATAATATACTTTACTCTTGTACAGGGGAAGCTAAGCGCGGACATGAACCTTTTGTGGCTGAACACTCCCTGACGTATATCACTTCAGGCGAAATTCATCTTCATACGGCAAAAGGGGTATTGGTATTTCCAAAAGGTACGCTTGGACTCATACGTAGAAACCAATTAGTGAAGGCAGTTAAAATTCCGGAAGCTGATGCCCCGTTTATATCTATCAATATTTTATTGGATCAAAACTCATTGCACAGATACAGTATCGAACACGATGTGAAAACAAGCGGTGCTTATACGGGGGAGTCTCTCATCCAATTGCCGGTCGATCCATTTATGAAAGGTTATTTTGATTCTCTCCTTCCTTATTTTGAAAATCCGGAGCAACTAAGCAAAACTTTGGCCGAGGTGAAAACAACAGAAGCTATCGAGCTTTTGCTTCGCAACAATGCACTGAAAAATTTACTGTTCGACTTTAGTCACCCTCACAAGATAGATCTGGAAGCATACATGAACAGGCATTTCGCTTACAATGTTCCTCTTGAACAATTTGCCCGCCTGACCGGAAGAAGTATTTCTACCTTCAAAAGGGATTTTGAAATTATATTTGGGACAACACCCGGAAAATGGCTGCAGAAAAGGCGTTTAGAGCAGGCGCATTATTTAATTACTCAGCAAAAACAACGGCCTACCGATGTTTATCTTGAAGTAGGCTTTGAGAATTTATCACATTTTTCAAATACGTTCAAAGATTTTTTCGGGTATAATCCATCAACCGTCAAATGAAATATGGACTCCGGAGATTTTCTGAAAACTGATTTGTGATTGCTAACGCTTATCAAGAGTCTTTTAAATATAGCCTGTATGGAAACTATTTAATAGATCAAAGTTATTATTTTGCCTGAAAATAGTGTTTTTTTTTAAAATATGACCATAATCATGTTTTTAAAATATTCTATTCATTACAATTGTAAGAAAAAAATGGAATTGGCAGAGAAATTATCAGAAATCGCAGAAGAAGAATCCATCCGCCAGATAGTAGCAGATGAATGGATTCCCCTGACAGATAGGGAAAACCAGATAATCTGGCTTGGTGTTACTGCCGGCCTTGTTATACTGACAAGCTTAATTTATTTTCTTGTATCCTGGCCGGTATAGAAAATAGATTGAAACGAAACGGTAACCTAAGGCTTTAGCTGGCGTATAAGGCCATGCAGAAGTAACAGGGTTAATTGTAAATTAAATTCGGTTTCAATGTAACAAGCCTTCTTATTTATTCTGCATTTTGATTCTCTTATGCAGAAGCAATTAATAAATTATATAGGTTTAGTTTTCTTTCTCGCTTTAAGTTTTAATAGTTTAGCTCAAACAATTACCATTGCCGGCGTTGATCCGGGCCCTTATGGTAACGGAAGTGATGTTTCGGTTCCTATTGCTGTTTCCGGAAGCTTTAAAAAAGACAATAAGTTTGAATTATATCTGTCTGATGCTACAGGTTCTTTTGTTTCACAAAAACTGATAGGCTCGTTTGACAGTCATTTTGCCACTTTTGTAAATGGTGTTATTCCATCGGGCACATTAGCCGGTGCTGCATATAAGCTTAAAATTCGTTCAACAAACCCCGAAGTTGAGGTTACATGCAGCAGCGCAATTACAATTTCTTCTGCTGAAGGACCTGCAATTAAAATAGTTACTTCTGAATCTAACCGGACGTTACTGGCGGATAAAATATTTGGTTACTGCAGCCAGATCCAGGACGACAATGCTTTGGCTATAAAGAACCAGTCATCGGCAGGTGCAATAGTATCAGGAGACTTGATTAATGATTATGACAACACAAAAACACCCGTTAATTTTGACTTTAGCAGCGGAGATTTACAGGAGCTTAATTTAGATATCGGATATTATACTGCGAGGTTGAAAGCAGTTAATAACGGCATTGTATCTGTAAAAAGCTACGTTGTCCTCAATTCAACCTACAATTTAAGCCTGCAGTCGAGTGGTTCACAATCTATTTGTATCCGGCAGATTCCAGATGGTAACAGCGAAAAAATCAGATACTCGGTAAACACCAATACAGATAATAAAGGAAGTATTATTACAAATTACCCGGGACTTCTTTACCGGTTCGACTGGGGAGATGGTAAAGCTGATTCTTTAAGCCAGTATGATTTAGTGTCGGCTTCCGGTAATGTAGAGCATCAGTATCTTAAATCTTCCTGCGGACAGCCTCCTATAGTTCTTGCTTCGACTATTTATAACTCTTATCAAGCCAATATTTTCATAGTTTCTAACTTTTGTACTGGTGCAAGTGTACCGATCACCACTTACCCTAAAGTGTTTTTAATGCCTGAGGCTGATTTTCAGGTGCCCGCTACGGGTGGCTGCGTTAACAGGAATATCGTGTTTGCCAATACAACTACTCCGGGTGAATCTGAGAATGCATCCGGAACTGATTGCTCTGACGAGACGTTTTATAAATGGTATATAAAGAAAAGTACGGAAACTGTATGGAAACTTTCGTCAGATGATCAGAATATGGTTCATCTGTTCAGCACTCCCGGTGTGTATAATATCAGGTTGGTAGCAAGTAATAATGGTTGTCTGCCAACAGAGAAAATACAGGATATCTGTATTGAAGAACCTCCGAAGACTGATTTTGAATTTATACAATCAGCAGACTGCGCCCCTGTTACAATAAAACCAATAAATAAAACGTCGCTGCTTGATCAGTGTCATCTTTCATGGCTATGGGAAGTTGTTGATTCGTTAAGCGGAAGCATTGTAACGAATGGTATACAATTTCTTTCTCCCGATAGCAGTCTGGCCCCTGAAATAAATGTGACGGAGCCCGGGTCGTATTTGCTGAGATTAACGGCAATTAATACCTGCGATAGAATATCGGTTGAAAAGCCCTTTACAGTAGCTGGTCCGCTGAAAGTTTCCCTGCCGGATGAACAGAAATATTGTATGCCTTTGCCTTTAATTATCGATTTTTCTTCTGATGTAAACCATCAGGTTGTTTATAATGGTTTTGGGAAAGATAAAAGATTTAAATGGACGGTCAGCGGAGGTACTTATTCTTTTATTAAAGGGACGGAAGACAGCGGATATCCGGCTATACAATTTAATGATGCTGCGGAATATAAGGTAAGCGTTACCTATGTCAATGAGTGCAATACTCCGGTAGGCGATACTCAGGTCATTACTTTTTATGGCCCTATAACGAAGGACGCCGGCCCCGATGCTTTCATTTGCGATAATGTAGCCGGAGGAGCAAACTCTTCTTATGTTTTGCATGGTAACCAGCCGGGGGTTGCCGAAACAGGACTGTGGACTTTCGAGAGCGGCCCCGCCAGTCTGGTGTTCGATGACCCGACTAAACCCGGCGCTACAGTTAGTTCT
>JAATFW010000254.1 GCA_015654985.1 Sphingobacteriales bacterium
CTGCAGGCTGATCAGTTGCTGACAAAGGTACAGGCCCAACCCTGTTCCAGACTTGGTATGGCTGCCGGCGACCTGGTAATAACGGGTAAATAAGCCAGCCTGCTGTTCCTTTGGAATGCCAACTCCGGTATCCTTAATGCTGACTTTCAGTACGACGCTTTCTTCGCTTACCGGATTTACATCAGCCAGTACTGTTACGCTGCCTTCGTCTGTATATTTGATAGCATTACTTAAAAGGTTGATCATGATTTGTTTCAGCCTGAAGGTATCTCCCCTGACCTCCGTTTCCTGATTGCCGGTAAATTCAACAGTGAGTAAGATGCCTTTCTTTTCTGCTATAAACCGCATGCTTTCAGCCGCTTCCTTTATTTCTTTACAAGGCTTAAAAAAAACTTCCATTAATACCGGGGTTTGCTGGTGTTCCAGTTTGCTTACATCCAGAATATTGTTAATGGTTTCCATGAGCATTGCTGAAGAAAGATTAATGGCATCTACCTTTTTTTCCTGATCCGGAGACAAGGTGGTTTTGTTCAGCATATAAATGGCGCCGGTAATGGCTGTCAGCGGATTCCTGATCTCATGGCTCATGGTTGCCAGGATCTCCGACTTTTGTCTGGCCAGCGTGACGGCCCTTTCATTTTCCATTAAATAATTTTGCTCTGCTTTAGCGGCTTTACGGATATAGATGATCAGCAAAACGATAAAAATCAGGATCAGGGTGATGGCCACCCCAATGAAATTATTCATGTCCCTGGCAGTTGACTGGTATTGCCGCAGAACTTCGTTCCTGCTTTTTTCCCATGAGGCCTGATTAATATCTTTCAACTGCTGCAGAAGCTTGTGAAGCTCTCCCAGTAGGTTGAGGTTGGCCGCAATTAACTGTTTGCTGGAAAGCAGCATATAGCTGTTTTGCTCATTTAATTGCTGCAGCAATTTTGCAAGGGAACGCCTGTTTGCCTGCGTCAGAACACGGTTGGCTGAATCCCTGTTCAATTTCTCCCGTATAGTTAGTATTTTAACCTGGTTTTTATTGGCAATAGCATCCTTTAAACGTTTTAATAAGCCATCCTTTTTAGCTTCCAGCCTGGTGACGACCGTGGTATCTACCCGCAATTTACGGCTGGTGATTTTAGTCCTGTGATCGGGTGGTGATGCGCTGATGCCCGCAATGGTGGTTACATTTAACAGGGAGTCGAAATGCTGTTTCAATTCGAACACCTTCTGGGAGATTGCAAGCTTTTGTTTAAAAGAACGGGTGATTTGCTGTCTGCTGCCTTTTAAATAACGGACGCTGTCTGCCTGATATTTCCTGAGCAGGATCTCCAGACGGCTAAAGACATTTTTAAGTTTGAGCTTATAGGCATCCAGCTTGTCGGCTTGTCCGCTCAGGTTTGCCTGCTGGAAATCATTTTCCGCACTGTTCAGATCTAATAGGATACTGCTGATCCCGGGGTCCTGGGGAGGCTCTTTAAACTGTGTATTTAACCTGTCAAGCTTCTTTCCGATAGAATACTTTAAAACAACTGAGCCAGCCGTAATTATAAAGGTAAAAAGCAGGAACATGATAAACAGGTTCCTTAAATTTTTTGCGGCTGTGCCGTGTATGGTTGAATTTTTACGCATTAATAATCCCAATTATCTGTCATCAACTCTTTCTTGCTAACGCTACCTGTTTAGGGTATAATTCAGCGATAAATATATTGAGAAAAACCACATGAAAAATAAATATTATTTCATCCTGAAACTGTCATAATAAGCTGGCATCCTTATGAGAAGGTTTGAAAATGACTCCGGAGCCGGAAACCGCAGGAGAGCGTCCCGGCTTTTCAGGATGTTTACTTTGCTGCGGGAGTGAAAAACATGTGAATGATGTAACTCTTATCCGGCGAAGTGTAACCTTTTCCCTTTCTCCGGGAGTATATTTGTATAGTAAGATTGTGCGGTAACAATAATATTTCCCTTCTTTTTTTATAAACAGGATCACAATAGCATATTAATAATATTAACTATGGAAACTTATGGAGAGGCTGAAAAGGCAAGGGGATTTATTGTTGAAGAGATTGTTAAGTATATGCCTGATTCGGTTGTCTGCAAAACGATTGTTAAGAAATCTACCGGGGATATAAGTGTGATGTCTTTAGATGCCGGTGAAGGATTGACTGAAAAAATCTCCCCCTTCGACATATTCGCACAAATAATTGATGGACGGGCAGAAATTATAATTGATGGGATATCTAATTTACTTGAATCAGGACAAGGAATTATTATCCCTGCCCATATACCAAACATCGTAAGAGCAAATGAACGGTTTAAAATGATTTTAACACTTATAAAAAGCGGGTATGAATGATATTATGAGGTATTACCGTGTTTTCCGGAATGATACTTCGGTAACAGAAGTTTCAGTTGACGATTTCAGCTCTTCACATGCTGTCTGCTTCAAAAAAAACACGGTCTATTCCCTGCCTTTAGAGGGGATGTTTTATGGATATTCCAATAAAATTCACGCGATGGAAATGGCCAAGGCGGGAGCGCTGAAATATATTGGATTGTTGATTGAGCAGGGAGAACCAGGAGTAGAAAGGTTAAAGCAATACAGGATGGATCATTTTCTGGATCTGAACATCAATCTGACAGAATCGAATACCAGGAATCTGGAAGAATAAATGAATAATTGAGCTTTATGTTATAATAATTATACCAATAATATATTTCTATCTTTGATAAGCCTTTTATCCTTTCTTTTCAGCGTTATTCCGGCAGACGTTTAAATAGTTTAAAAATTAAAACAGGGAATGTTTAACACCGAGTTCCACAATATCATTGCAATTGGCGCCTCTGCAGGTGGTATGGAAGAGATCAATTCTTTTTTTGACCATACGCCGTTAGACGGTGTTTCCTATATTATCATTCAGCATTTGTCGTCTGATTTTAAAAGCCGGATGACTGAACTGCTTGCCCGTCACAGCAAGCTGGTGGTTAAAGAAGCCGAAGACGGAACAGCGGTGAAAAGCAACCAGGTCTACCTTATCCCCAATGATA
>JAATFW010000242.1 GCA_015654985.1 Sphingobacteriales bacterium
CCGGCGAGTTTATCAAAATCCCCCATCTCTTTACTTTGTTTATAATCGAAGAACTTCTCTTTATTCGGATAAGCCTTATAAAGTTCAATCAGCCATTTGAGGTTTACCTGTTTGGCCTTTATTAGTTTATTGGTATCATATTTTCGTAAATCCAGCCCAAAACATTGCTTACCCATATGTAAAGGTGTTTCGCTCATCCCTTTAATACTTTCGGGAGTAAACGAAAACGAATATTTGCCTTTTAAATCCGGATTTCCAAGAACTGTAAAGGGGAAATGGGTGCCTCTCCCCTGGCTGATTATTGTTCCTTCAAATAAACACAGGGACGGATAAAGTAAAATGGATTGCTGTGTGTTCAGGTTTGGAGAGGGACTGACTGGCAAAGTGTATTGCATATCGTGGCGGTAATTGGCAACAGGAATAATCTTAATCTTACATTTTATGCCGTTAGCAAGCCAGCCTTCGCCATTTATCATTTGAGCATATTCTCCGACGGTCATTCCATGAGCAATGGGCACGGGGTGCATTCCGATACCCGATTTAAGCTTCATATCAAGGACAGGGCCATCAACAAAATAACCATTGGGATTCGGCCGGTCGAGGATCAGCAGTTCCTTTCCATTTTCGGCACAGGCTTCCATTACCCGGTGCATGGTGGCTATATACGTATAAAAGCGGGCTCCGACATCCTGGATATCAAAAATTATCAGATCTATACCCTCCAGGCTTTCCTTTGAAGGTTTATAATTCTTACCATACAATGAGATTACGGGAATCCCAGTCTTCGGGTCCCGGTCATCAGCAACCTTAGCTCCTGCACTTGCATCCCCACGAAAGCCGTGTTCCGGCCCAAATATTTTCACAATATTTACACCGAGAGAAAACAAACTATCAACACTTGCTTTTTTACCAATAATAGACGTTGGGTTAACCACCATGCCAATTCTCTTGCCTTTTAAATAGGGCAAATATTTTTCAGTCTGATCCGCCCCCGTTATGATCCCTTCGCCCCGATGAAGCCGGGAGGAAGAAAAGACACACCCATGAACTACTAAAACAGAAAGCAACAGGATACTTAGTTTTCTCATCATATTATTTCTTTTTTACGAGGATTACATTTGCTACTTTTCTTTGTCCTTCATGATCCCACTTTTTATTGTCGGAAGGGTAATTAACCACCCCATTTTCAGGCTGACCTTTAACCCACAAAGTTGTGGACCCGCCCCCATCAAGATTTATCGCACTCCGGCATCCCATCCATCTTACAATTTTTGTTACTTCAGGAAGGCTCATACCTGCCGATTTTTCATTACGTCCGTCAATTGTTATTAATACAACTCTTTTATCTCTGTTAATGGCGATTAAAGAACGGGGATGGCGGCTTTTGCTAAAAGAAGAAGTATCCTCTAAGGCCTCCCTGGAATCTGAAAGAAGTATAGGTCCAGACAGCATTATATCCTCTCCTTTCAGATGCTGCTCCCAATCGGCAGTGCTATCCCATTGGCTTATGGACAACTTTCCTTTTTTAATAACAACGGCAGCTTGCTGATGTCTGGCCCGGCCAGTGTATCCCTCAGACCGGTTCTCGTTAATAACCTTATTATTCAAACGTATATAATCTACAGACCCTCCTTTTGCTACATCGAAAAAGGTCCCGTTAATAGCCGCAATGGCGTTATTTTCTATTCCGAAGTCACTGGTCGTTTTCTTTAGCTTCGCCTCAACTCCCAAATCAAATTCTATTTTACGTTTTTGCTTTATTTCAAGAACGGAAATATTCTGATTAGAATTAAACAATGAACTATCAGTAAATAAACAGTGCTTTAACTGCACGCCAGAGGTAACGCTCATAACCTCCCAATTTGCATTTACAACAGTTGCCGAATCTGATTGGGCAAAACAGAAAAAAGAGGGAAACAGAAAAAACATTAAATAAGCATACAGTTTCATACAAACAATGTTAGAGTTATTAATATTATTTAAAGAAACGCACAAAGAAGCAATAAATGGGTAACTATAATTGGTTTTCAAAGGATGAAGTTAATATTCTTTTTTCTTAAATGCAAATGTTTGCATGTTTTTTAAACATATTGCATTACACTGCAATAACCCTCATTCCATATACTGCATGTTAATTTTAAGATATATTTATGCTATATTATTCTCATATCACAGCATAACCTTGCAAGCAACCACATTAACTATCACCACTTTTACCCAATTAATTTTATATATAAGCTTTTATATATATTTTTATGTCCTGCACAAACAAGCAAAATAATATGGTCCCCCTCAAACAACGGCTTCTTTCCCTTGATGTATTTCGCGGAGCAACAGTAGCAGCAATGATTCTTGTTAATAACCCCGGCAGTTGGGGACATATTTATCCGCCTCTCGAGCATGCAGAATGGAACGGTTGTACACCGACAGATCTGATCTTCCCTTTCTTTTTGTATATTGTTGGAGTTTCTATTGTTTTTGCATTCTCCACTAAAAAGGAAGATCCTTCCCTGCATACGCAGCTTCTTTTGAGGGCATTTAAAAGAGGTTTAATATTGTTCTTACTGGGGTTATTTCTCGCCCTGTTTCCAAAATTTGATTTCAGCACTGTAAGGGTTTTTGGAGTGCTTCAGCGTATTGGTATTGTATTCTTCATCTGTGCGGCTTTATTTATTAAAACCAGCAGAAAAACTCAGTTCAGGGTATTGATTATCATTTTGCTTCTTTACTGGGCTTTGATGACATTAGTTCCGGTTCCCGGAGTCGGAGGGCCTAATCTTGAAAAGGAAACAAATCTGGCTGCCTGGCTCGACCGCCTGATCATTACAGAACAACATACATGGAAAGCAGCGCGGACCTGGGATCCAGAGGGGATTCTCAGTACTCTACCCGCTATTGGTACCGGCATCCTTGGAATGCTTGCAGGAAGCTGGTTAAAAAGAAAGGATAAAACAGAAAGCGAAAAGATAGCATGGATGTTTTCAGCCGGATTTATAACAGCGCTTCTCGGGCAGATCTGGGGACTGGCTTTCCCTATCAATAAATCGTTATGGACCAGCTCTTATGTATTATATGCCGGGGGACTGGCAACGATGATGCTGGCCTTGTTATACTGGATAATAGATATACAGGGTTATAAAAAAGGGACGAAGATATTTGTAGCGTATGGGGTAAATGCTATCACTGTATTTTTTCTGTCTGCGATTATCGTTAAAACGATGAGCAGAATTAATGTAAACCTTAATGGAGAACCGGCAGGGCTACAGACCTGGCTCTACAAATCGTTCTTCACACCCTGGCTTTCTGATCTAAATGCTTCGCTGGCCTGGGCTATCGCTTTTGTGCTGTTCTTCTTGTTAATCCTTTGGCCAATGTATAAGAAGAATATTATTATAAAGGTATAAAAGGGTAGGAAGCTTTTAAATGATTATATACTTTCAAAGACGTTTTTAACCAGGGCAGTATTTTCGTAATTGTTTCAGATCGAATTTCACTTAGCTTCCGATAATCTGTTTATCCTATACTCTTATGGTCATTATCTTATTACAGCGAATCTCACTATTTTCGGGTAAAGGAAGAGTTAATTCATCATTGGTAAGTACATAGGAGAATTCAGATTTCCGCAAAATAGTGGATAAAGGACAAACCAGGATATCTTTATCTAAATTATTTGAGCGCTCACCTGACATTACAAGAGCGGGACGCAGTTTGGTTTTAGCAGGCTTATCTGTTAATGGGTAATATACTGCTACGATGTCTCCCTGCCTGTACATGAAAGCCGATCCTTTATAAATTTATCCCAATGGTCATTTTCAGGAGTATCCCAGATTTCTTTAAAGGACTCCATAGAAGCTAAAGTCAAAACTTCAGTGGTAATTTCCTCTTTTTCAGAATCCTTTAGAATCAGTTCTTTTACCTGATCCTTAATATCATGACGCATTGATTTAAACAAAGTCAAAAATGCGAGGGCCTCTTTAGCTGGTTTTATTGTCTGTACTCCCATGTTATTAATTCTCTGCGTTACAAAAGTATCAATAATAACAGGCCTTTAAAAGTTTTTAGTTTCCAAAGAATGAAACCCCGATAAGCTACCGCTTACAAACAGAAATGAATAAGAGCTTATGTTTCATCTGCCTCTTCAAAATCATGGACTGTTCAAATTTTCTTCTTCCTTTTTAGCCAGCAAGCGTTCCTTCTTAAGATCAATCCTGATCAGGTTATAAAGGCTCATATATATATTGGCGATCCACACCAATGAAAAACCTGCGAGGACATAGCCCCTCCAGTCCATAAGAAGCAGATGAAAATCACTCAGGATCAATATTGCGATCGTTATATAATGGCTAAAGCAATATTCACAGGTAAAAAGATAGAAGAACTTTCTTTTTAATAAACTTTTACTCTCCTGGCTGCATCTAACGCAGAACTCACGGGGTTCCCTGAACACTTCTTCATGGGTAACAGTCCAGGCAATGCAGGCCACAGGTATGGCGAGTATAAACAACCAGGTTATTTGGGCGCTTAAAGACATGTAAAGAATACAGATACTTAAAGGGATTTGTTTGTTCTTAAGCTTTTACCTGCCCATTAAGACAGGCCTGATTATCGCAACGCCAGTAAATTACCTACCTGTTCAGTGTGGTGACATAAAATCTGAATGCAGTGCTGATGCTGATTGCGCAATCCAACAGCACACAAACCTGATTATCTTATCGCCAGTAAATTACCAAGATGTTCGGATGTCCGCATAAGATTAGCTCCAGTATTCAATATCGCCGTATCGGTATCAGAAGGAGCTTCTCCAATTGCGATCAGTACATTAAAGTATTTTATTAATCCGGGATGCCTTTCCAGCGGAATTTTTCCTGCCAGCCCAATTACCGGAATATTTCTTTCCTTTGCCCGGGATGCAACACCATAAGGCCCCTTTCCATGAAGAGTTTGTTCGTCGATGCTCCCCTCTGCTGTAATTACAAGATCAGCCACCTTTAAAGCATCGTCGAAACCCGTTACCGAAAGAAAGTAATCTATTCCGTTAACCAGCTTTGCGTTCAAAAAAGCATAAAGGCCGGCAGCGGCGCCGCCCGCTGTGCCACCCCTGAGGACAGATGCCATATCTTTACCTGTATGGGCCAGAGCTACCTCACCCAGTTTCTCAAGAGAAGCTTCGAGTACCGGAATATCGTTATCTGAAGCTCCTTTTTGCGGCCCAAAAACAACCGCCGCTCCCTGTCTTCCAAGCAGGGTATTTTCAACATCACACAGCACCACTATTTCACAATTCTGAACCCGCTGATCAAGGCCCGAAACATCCACACTTTCCAGATCCCTCAGGTCACCGGGAAGAACCCGGAGGTCATTCCCTTCTTTATCACAAAAACGGACTCCCAAAGCGCTTAAGATTCCAGCACCTCCATCTACCGTGGCCGACCCTCCCATCGTGATCACAATCTTCTTAACATCATGACCGAGTGCCAGCCTGATAAGTTCTCCTGTACCAAATGAAGAAGTATGAAGCGGGCTCAGTTCCTTTTCAGACAGCAAACCAATCCCCGAGGCAGCCGCCATTTCAATTACAGCAGTCGCCCCGCCGTCAATTAAACCAAAAGAAGTATTTATTGTCCTGCCCAGGGGATCATGTGCAATAGCATTTACCACAGTGCCCTTGCATTGTTCTACGATCAGCTTTCCTGTACCATCCCCTCCGTCGCCTATGGGGAAACACCTGCAGGTACATTCCAACCTGCTCTGCTGCAAACCGTCCATGATCGCTTCGGCGGCGGCAGCAGCATCCAGGCTATTCTTAAAAGCATTAGGAGCAACAAGTATATGCATCAGAATAAAGATATAATATAAATTACTGATAAAGAAACCAGACCCATAAATAAAGTAGCCAGAGAATAGACGCGGAGCATCGCCTTCATGCCGAGGCCTGAAAACCTGGCAATTACCCAGAAATAGGCATCATTTGCATGGGAAATGGTCATAGACCCGGCGCCCATAGCCAACACCACCAGCATTCTGCCATGAGGATCATTCAGCCCCATCACAGTTAAAAGAGGCATCACGATAGATGCGGCAGTAATAATGGCCACGGTAGACGATCCCTGAGCCGTTTTCAGCAAAGAAGTAAGTAAAAAGGGGAATAATATCCCGAGACTTGCCAGCGGAAGCGCCTGCTGAAAACTTTCACCAATATGCGAAGCCGACAGTACTGCACCGAAAGCCCCTCCGGCTCCTATTATAACAAGGATACCACCTGCTTTTGCAACCGATTCTTCGAGTAATGCATTCAACATTGTCCTTCGACCGGCCCTTATATTCGTCAGAGCTAACAATACGCCTGCAATCAGAGCTACTACAGGATTTCCAAGAACAAGAAATACATTCAGCCAGCAGGAAGGATCTTCATTCTCCAGCAAAAGAAAAGATTTAACAGTAATCAGCAGGATCGGGACAAGTACCGGAAGGAAAGATCTGAATACGCCGGGCCGGTCGGTGAAATCTTTTGAGGGGAGCGCCTCCTCTATTTCTTCTCCGGGGGCAGAATATTTTTTTCCGGCATATACAGCCCAAAGATATCCGGTTAGCATGGCCGGAACAGCAACCAGAATCCCGGTGGCTATAAGTTTTCCCAAATCTACCCCTATAACGCCTGCTGCCGCCGAAGCACCGGGGTGCGGTGGAATGAGGCAATGTATTGCATACAAACCCGTTGCCAGACATGTTGAAAGCGTAGCTATAGAAATTCCGGTACGCCGTGATAAAGGCTTGTTGAGCCCGCTTAACACAATATATCCTGAATCACAGAATAAAGGCAAGCCCGCAATCAGCCCTGTAAGGCTCAATGAGAGCGCGGCGCGCGGCTCGCCGACCTTTTTAAGTATATATCCGGCCATTACGGTTGTGCTTCCGCTATGCTCCAGCAGGACTCCAAGAGTTGTACCCAGTATTATGATCAGGCTGAGCGATTTCATGATGTTGCCAAAGCCCTCTTTGATCAGCTCTATTATGCCGGCAACGGGCATATGCATTCCAACACCCACTACAAAACATGCCAGTATCAGCGCAAAAAAAGCGTGAACTCTGAACTTTACAGTTAATATCACAATTGTTGCAATACCGGCCAGCAGGCAGAGCATTAAATATAAGAACCCGACAGACTGCATATCAGTTCTCTTTTTCTATAATAGCAGCCCAACCCCCGCCTGCGGCGAGTTTCAGGTTTAATTTGGTTCCATTGGTGATTTTCTGCACCTCTTTCCTGTAATCATTTCCATTATGCTCTGCATTGATCCCATCCTCCATGATCTCTATTTTATAATTTCCTTCGGGTAAAAAAGAGCAATCAAGAGTCAGGGTCCTTGGAGTCCAGTCTGTCATTGCTCCCACATACCACTTTGTATCTTTCTTTCTGGCAACCAGTATATAATCTGCAACTTTTGCATCCAGCACTTTTGTTTCGTCCCAGGTTACAGGCATCTTTGAAATAAATTCAGTGGATTCCGGTTCTTTATAATAATGGGTCGGGTTATCTGCAAGCATCTGTAACGGGCTTTCATAAACCACATACATGGCAAATTGATGGCAGCGGGTGCCCATGCTCATGGGATTGTCAAAAATATCCCTGAAACTTATTTCATTGGCATTCATCATTGCTCCGGGAGTATAGTCCATCGGCCCGGCCACCATCCTGATAAAAGGAAGGGTTAGGTTATGATCAGGAGTGATCAGTTTGCCCCATTTGTTATTTTCAGCTCCCTTAAGCCCTTCATGGCTCATCACATTCGGGTAAGCGCGATGCAGCCCCGCTGGTTTATAAGCGCCATGGAAATCTACCAGCAGGTGGCGTTTAGCACATGCACTGGCCACCCGTTCATAATAGTTCACCATGTCCTGGTCTGCACGCTGCATAAAGTCCACTTTTATTCCCTTAGCACCCCATTCGGTAAATTTATCAAGAATGCTTTCCATATTCTGATCCAAAGGCTTCCAGAGCATCCAGAGGATTACCCCCACACCCTTACTTTTTCCGTAACTGATTAATTCCTGCACGTCAATATCGGGATTTGGAGCGGTCAAATTGGTCGTACTCTCCGACCAGCCTTCATCAAGAATAATATATTCCAGTTTATATTTTGCGGCGAAGTCGATATAGTATTTATAGGTGGCGGTATTGAGTCCGGCTTTGAAATCTACACCATAAATATTATTGGCATTCCACCAGTCCCATGCCACTTTCCCAGGTTTGATCCATTTGGCATCTTTCAGTGCCGAAGCCCTTGAGAGCTTGAAAACCATGTCACTTTCAGCAAGTTTCCGGTCATCGCCGGTAATGGTAAATACCCGCCAGGGTAGCGTTCTTGTCCCTGCGGTCCTTGCTATATAATCTGCCTCTCTCACAATCTTCTCATCCCGGTCAGGTTTTTTCCCGGGTTCTGTCTGCAGAACCACCGCCGGAAATTTAGAAGTCAGCGAGTTGGTCCCTGTAGCAGAGAGGAACATATTGGGATAGTCAAACAGATCTGCATCAGTAACCAGCACCCTCACCCCACCTGAGGTTACCAGGACCGGCAGGGAACAAAACCTTCCCGCAGCTAATGAAGCAAGGGCGGTATCGAGATAGGACCTTTCATAATGAGAGACGATACTTTCTTCTTCAGGGAAAAAAACCTGACTGCCCGGATTAAAGTTCAAATTCAGGGTTTCATTATTGACAATGATCTCATTTTTATACTTTGTTTCAAAGCGGTAAGCTATCCCTTCGTTATAAGCTCTGAAAGTAAGGGAATAACTATTTTTAAAATCAAGCTTCAGCTCATTACAGAAGTCTGCCTGAATTTTATTTTTCCTTGGAACATCTACAACGATCGTGTTATTGACCTGTCTGCGGTTTTTTGAGATGAGTACCGGTTTTTTACCGAGGACCTCCTTATTCACCGTAAGAGAAATGACTCCGGGTGTGATCACTGCTTTACCGTCCAGGGAGGCCGACCATTTAATATCGTTCCCTATGTCTATTTTAACGGTAATTTTTCCATCCGGGGAAGAGAGATCAAGCTGCTGTCCTGATACCTTCACAGACAGCAACAATACAGCAAAAACAGGAAGCAAAATTCGCTTAATATTCATTTTATTTATTGGATTAGTTAGTGTAAACTTAGAAATTCACTTATTACAGGTCACCTATCAGCCTATGAAATCAATGGCGTCCGGTAATCTTTATATCTTCTGAAAACAGCAGGCAAAAAATTTATTGCCCGATGTTTTCAGAAGGATATCATAATTATGAGCAATTTAACTGCTTATTTATATTGATTTACTATTTCTTTCGCCTTTGCAAGAGGATCAGGAAAGGGGCTTATTTTGCTGACACCCGGTTTCTTTATCCAGGCTTCTTCCCACTCTGCACGTTTAAAGTTAGCATCCTTCAGGTAATTTTGAATACGCGGAATATAATAATCTCTTATCAACCCACTCCAGAGCCTGGCAGCATAATCATCCTGCTTACCGCCCCAGGTTGTGATCAGCCTTTTAGCATTCGATTCATAATAGTTCTTTTCCTGTTGGTTTGTCCCGTGCGAGCGTGCATAGTCAGCCCACGGCTGCAAACGGTCGTTGGGGTGCGACTCGAGTAACCGGTCGATCTGTTTAAGCAAAGCTATTGCCTTATCTCCCTGGGCTTTCTTCTCAGCCTCATTATTCAGTTCCCCGGCCTTTAATGCAGCTTTGTAGAACTGATCTGCCTTTACTCCCAGATAAAGCATAGCTATTTCAATCGCGTCGTTGCGGTAAAGCTTGCTCTGTTTCAGCTCTTCTGAACATGCGAGGAAATTCTCAGCAGCCGTCATAAAAAGGGAGTCAGAATTGACACTCCCCTTTCGCCTTGTATCGGGAACAACAAGCTGCCACACAAAACGGGGATAAGACCCAAAAGTTCCGTAAGCTGATTTCTGAAGCTGCTCCCAGGCAAGTTTCATTGCTGCAGGGTATCCCCCATACCTGGCCTGGCAATATTCAGGTAACCACTTGTTCAGATCAATGGCATCACGGGTCCAGCCCATATCGGCCAGAAGTTCATAAATTACTTCGTTATTCTCTATGCCCTCTGGAGCAGAACCGAAACCGACCAGGTTTTTACTGTAACCTGATTTTAAGGCTTCTGCCGAACCGGATGCATACAGAGAAAGAACCCCTGTCCACGGAGTTTTGCCGCCAAAGTTTGGAACAAAGCTATATACCCATTGCTTGCCGTAAAAACCTTCATGTGTTTTCCAAACCATTGGTATCTTCCAAACATATTCCGGATATTCATTCGCGAGGTCAAGGATCATCATTTTATCGTCGGGAACTTTCGAAAGCATAGCCTTCAGCGACTGAGGGTCCCAGAATTTATGCTGGTAGCCAAAAGTCCATCCCTGTGTTACCCAAACTGCATCCGGATTCCCTGCTTTAATCGAGTTATAGATCGATTCGCCATAGCCTGCAAGCAGCGGGTATTTTTGTTCCGGATGATCTTTGGGTACCGGAACATCCATTTCATTAAAGCTGTCTGAAAGGTAAAAAGTATTTTTACCAAATTCCTTTTCCCACTCCTCAACAAATAATTTCCCGATGTTCTGAAACCATTCAGATCCCGGCGGCAAAACATACGCGTTGTATTGCCCGGGGAAACCGCCCCATTTTAACGCGTTTACTTTCAGCTCCGGGTGCTTCTTTTTAAATCCTTCGGGAACAAAACCGGCAAATGCCGGAGCTATAGGGTGCATTCCAAGCGCACGCATGCGGCTGAGTATCTTATGCTGAAGCGCTAACTGTTCTTTATGCCAGTTCTGCGGAACGGGGCCATCCCATTTGTTAAGATTTCCCATTCTGTGCCAGGGCAAATGTGCCGGCCCGGTAAAGAACTCATGGATCCCGGTATCACTCAACCCCAGTCTTTTCCATACCCGTGCGGCTATAGCCTCGCTGGCAACAGGAGCCAGCGGCAGGTTCACACCATGCAGGGCCATCCAGTCCAGTTCTTTTTCCCAACGCTGCCAGTCCCAGTAGGGAGTGGTATACCCAAAGGTGACCACATTTAGATAATAGCGGTATTTGTAAGGTGAGCTGATCCTGCCTGTGTTATAATCGGGCCATACTGCAGGAATATGAAGATTGGTCCCGCTCCAGGTTACCATACTGTTACAGGCTTTTCTGAGATAATCGTAAAAACCGTAACAAATGGCAGAAGCGCTGCTGCCGCGAACTGTGAGAACTCCGCTTTTGGCCTCAACAGAATAAACATCAAGGCCATTATCGGAAGAGATAATTTCAATTCCAACAGCGTCAGCTTTGTTACCGATCGTTCTTCGGATCACTTCACGGGAAGAAGAAATTACAGAATCAGAATGAAGGCCGGCTTTTTGATTGATCTTTTGGCCGGAGCTGTTAAACGAACCGGCAAG